>CAUJJY010000217.1 GCA_963205155.1 Candidatus Zixiibacteriota bacterium
GCATTGCTCTTTGTGGTCGGAATGTCTGTCGCAAAACAGCGTCCCGATTTTCAGGATCCGAGCTACTTTCGGGCAAAGAGCGAAACCCCCATTTCTGACCGCGCTGTTGATTATCTGGCAAAGAATCAAACTGACGGCAAAGTTAAGATTTGGGTCTTTTTCACTGATAAAGGCATTTTCAATAAATCCGAATTTACGGCCGCGGCTCTGGCTGCTGATGCCGGTCTGACTCCGCGTGCCAAAGCTCGCCGCGAAAAGCACGGAGTGACAGAGATTCGCTTTACCGAGTTACCGGTAAACACCCGCTATGTCAATCAGCTTCAGGCCATGGGCGCGAAAGTACTTAGCACATCCAAGTGGCTTAATTCTGCGGCCATCGAGATTGATCTCGACCGCGTCGGCATGATTGCGGGAATGGAATTCGTCGCACGAGTTCAGCCCACGGCGACCTTCAAACGCCCTCTGGAAGAAATCTCATACGAGAAGTCGACCCCGCAAGGCGAACAACAGTCACTTCAGCCAACCTCACTTTCCTATGGCAACTCACTCGGGCAATTGACGCAAATCAATGTCCCGATCTGTCACGATTCCGGCTATGCCGGCCAGGGAATGATGATCTCGGTCTTCGATACCGGTTTCCGCAAAACGCACTTTTCTTTTGGACAAGCGTACCTCGATGGTCGCGTTATTGCAGAACACGACTTCGTGTTCAACGACGGCAATGTCTCGAACGAAGTCGGTGACGATGCCAGCGCCTGGAGCCACGGCACCAGCACTTGGTCAACTTGCGGTGGCGCAAATTCCGGCGTTCACTACGGTCCTGCATATCTCGCCCAGTTCATTCTCTGTAAGACTGAAGACGTCAGAAGCGAGACCGTCCAGGAGGAATACAACTGGACAGCGGCTGTCGAATGGTGTGATTCTATCGGCACCGATATCATCACTTCGTCACTCGGATACACCGACTGGTACGTTACAACCAACTACAATGGCGACTTCTGTGTGTCAACAATCGCCGCAGACATTGCTGCTTCCTATGGGATACTGGTCGTCAATTCCGCCGGCAACTCGGGCTCCGCACCGCAAACACTTGGTGCGCCGGCCGATGCCGACAGCATCATCACCGTGGGTGCCGTCAGCTCTACGGGTACCATCGTCAGCTTCTCATCTCGTGGACCAACCGCCGATGGACGCATCAAACCTGAAGTCTGCGCACAAGGTTCCAATGTAAGCGTGGCCAGCTCCGGCGGCGACGCTTCCTACGGATTCTCCAGCGGTACCTCGTTCTCGTGTCCGCTGACCGCGGGTGCAGCCGCCATTGTCTGGGGTGCCAACCCGACGTGGACCAACATGCAGGTTCGCGAGGCTCTTATGCTCACCGCCAACAACGCTGTATCACCAAACAATAACTATGGGTGGGGAATCATCAATACTTGGAACGCGCTGAACTATGTGTTTGCTCCGCCGAGTTATATGCCAGGCGATGCCGATGGCAGCGGCACCATAACGATTTCAGATGCCGTGTTCATCATCAATTACATCTTCGCATCTGGATCTGCTCCTTCACCGCTTGCCGCGGCAGACGGTGATTGCACCGGAACAATCACGATTTCCGACGCCGTGTATATCATCAGCTACATCTTCAACGGCGGACCCGAACCGACACTCTGCTCATAGTACTGTCAGCTATTTCGATAAACGAACAGGGACTTCCTACGAAGTCCCTGTTTTCATTTGACCGGGAATCGCTTGCAGGAAACCTACTTGATTAGAACCATCTTACCCTTGGCCTGCAAATTGTTGCTTTCGACCTGGTAGAAGTACACTCCTGACGGCAAGATAACGCCCTTCTGATCCACAGCCTCCCAGCGGATTCTGTGGTTTCCCGCTGACTGCGCAGGAACGAGAATCTTGCGGACCAATTGTCCCGACAAGTTGAATATGCTGATGTTGACATCGCCCGACCTTGGAATCGAATACTCAATCGTAGTCGCCGCATTGAATGGGTTCGGGAAGTTCTGTGTGATCACGAATTCGCGCGGCAGCAGGTCATCGTCCGATTCGACATTTGTGGCTATATCGTGATTGAGCGGCGCGATATTGTTGAGCCGTCGGTTGTATCGCCACATCGGGCACGGTGACTTGCTGGCATTCCACTGTGTCCCGACAAAGGAAGTGAACACCAACTCATTTGCCGGTGTGATCATGATCATATCCGTCCAGCCATCTCGATCAAGATCACCATATATTGGCACATTCGCCTTGGTCGGGTAATCTTGTGTGTGCGGTGCAGCATATAACGGCCAACCTGTCAGGAGGTCTCCAGTGGCGCTGAAGGCTTCGACTCTCTGGCGCGGAAACACTCCGAAAAGATCGCGGCCCACCGCCACAACTGCGTCAGCCCCATTGCGATTATTCACATCAACCAATAGTGGCATCGAAGCAATCCCCGGATGCGCTATGGCTGCCAATAGTCCCTCCATCGGCTGATTAGCAAGGACTGGATCTCCATTGGAGTTCCACGCAAACAGGTATCCGTAATTGGCATCGTGAAATGAGACCACCGACTCCGGTCCTCCATCGCCGTCGATATCGCCCAAAACCGCCATCGGTGGATCGAGAAATCCAGGAATGCCGAGATAACGCGCTTCCCGCCTCAACACATGCAAATCTGCATCCATCACCACGATGTAGTATCCAAAGTTCTGGTTCTGTTTCGACAAGTATCCCATCAGGACAAGATCGTAGTCGCCATCGCCGTCGGCATCCGCCGCCGTTAGTCCGGAAGGAGTCAGTTGATAATCGCCAAACACAAAGCTCATCGTCCGTTGAGTTTCGCCACAGAGATTGATCCGCTTAAGCAGTCCATGCAAGTCCATGACGTACAACTCATCCACCGAGTCGCGATCCAGATCCGCAACCTGCACCATGTTCCCTTCGAGTTCGAGTGGGAAACATGCACCGGCAGCCCGCTTCGGACTACTTATTCTAATCTGGCTGGGACCGGCCAAAGTACCGCCCGATTTGTAAATTATTTCATCGAATCCGTCGTGATCGAGATCTCGCGCGAACACCAGCGGAAAGAACGCCTCGGTTAACGAACCGTACAATGCAGTGCGTGGCGAATTATACACGACATCACGAAAGATTCTCCCTCCCGAAGCCAGCCCGTATATTAGATTTGAAGTCTCCGAAATCACCACCAAATCATCAATGGAATCAGAGTCAATTGAACAAACGGCTGGGACTACCAGGAAATTCTCATCCGGCAAATCCGGCATTCCCGCGTACTTGCGATTTCCGTTCAGATCGAAAAACACAAGTCCCGAATCTGTCCCCACCACGATTTCATTACTGCCATCGCCGTCAAAATCACCATAGTTCGGCATGATCGTCGCATCAGCGCCGATTTCGGCGCGCCAGCCGCGATTTTCCGAAAATGGCGAAACGACCGTGATTGCCTCTTCATATGAGTCCTCTATTCCGATAGAGCTGAAAACGCGGGCCCGTATGACATAGTCCGCGTTTGGTACAGCCATCAGATCCCAGAAGACGCCTGATTCGCCAATTGATGGTGCAGTCAACTCGGCAATAACTTCCCAGTCCTCACTGCTCGAAGCCGGTCGAAAATCAACGATCGTTTTCTCAAAATTCCGACAAATCGAGTTCAGTCCTAAGTCCGCACCACCCGACGAGATCTCATGATCCTCCGGCAGATACAGCTCAACGGTGGCTTCAGGCACCAACAGCACAGCTCTGCGCGACTCATTCGATTCTCCTACTCGAAGGCGAATTTCGTAAAGACCGGATAACTGTCCCGTGTTCCATGTACCGAGCGCGCCCGAAGCAACTGTCGCTGGGCTTTCTTGAATCATATTCCATTGCGTGTCGCCAATTCGCCGGTAATCGAGTTTGTAGTGCTCCGTTCCGCCATCAAAGGCTCGGCCAATGATCTCGACAATGCCGCTAATGATCAAACCCTCTCGAGGATATTCGATGCGGGCCTGCGTCGTCGGTGTCGCTTCAAGGCCCCGCTTTAAGTTCACCCTGCCAAACCCGCTGAACCGATCCCAGCCGACAAGATTTGCTCCCGCGCCTTGTGGATCAACCAGATCATCGCTTGAAACTCGCAATATTCGCCGGATGCTGTCCGACGAAAGCCCCGGTGACTGTGCACGCATTTCAGCGATAACTCCGGCAACATGTGGACATGCCATACTGGTGCCGGAAGCCTCATAGAACCGGTCCGCGACCACATGCACTGCCGGCTCGTTTGAAGGTGGAGCCGCGTACATATCCGTACTCCCGGCGCGCAGAGATAATATTGACTCACCCGGTGCACAGAGTTCAATGTGCGAACCGTATGTCGAAAATTCCGCTACGAAGTCCCGGCTATTCGTGGCGCCAACGGCAATGACAAACTCAAACGCCGCAGGATAAAACGCATCTTCAGTTCCGGAGTTGCCGGTTCCAGCGCACAGGACAACACCCTTCTCACGCGCATATTGCAGGGCATCATGCAATAACAGCGACTCGTATGGCATTCCCCACGACATACTGATTACATCCGCACCATTATCGGCGGCATAAATCACCGCCTTGGCCGCTAACGATACTGACATCGTTGGGTAAATCTTCAGGGGCATCAACTTTGCATGCTTGGACACCCCGGCAATTCCAAAGTCGTTATTGGATTGAGCGGCGATTATGCCGGCACAGTGTGTGCCGTGGCCAAACGTGTCGTTCGGGTCGTTGTCGGAGTAAATCGGGATTGATGCCTCATTGGCTGAATAATCCCAGCCCCAGGTATCGTCTACATATCCGTTATGATCGTCGTCGGCATTGTTTGCCGGGACCTCGTCAGTATTGTTCCACACGCTGCCGTTCAAGTCCGGATGGAATCTGTCGAGACCCGAATCAATGATCGCAACAACCACGTCCGTGCTGTTGCTTTCCATTGACGCATCGGTGCTCTTAATGTCTGCGCCCGCACTTCCGGTCACCATCGTTTGAACGTCATTGTTGTTTCCCTCAAGGCGCAATACCGAAAAGTATTCCTGGCCGACATTGCGCAAGTTCCACTGGTACGTGAATAAAGCGTCGTTGGGGACTTCGAACAATTCCAGTTCGTAGTCGGGTTCGGCGTACTCGACCACATCAGATCCAGCCGTTTGAGCAATGAAATCGCGCGCCTCCGCGGCCGTCGCAAACTCGACAACCCGAATTCTCCCGAACTTGACGCCCGTTTCATAATTAGGGCGAGCTTCGTCAAATTGTCTTACGGATATTGGGTTGGATCTACTTAGTATCTCCGCGAGTGCTGACTCGGGCGCCGTCGAGGTCCCACCCTTGGCATACTCTTCTGATTTGCGGATCTTAACAATGACACACCGGGAGTCTTGACTTTGCCCAAGCTGGTTTCCCTTTGAACCGTAACTGATTGCACTTACTGTCGAAGTCAGTACCGAGAAGACACAGAAGTAGATCATCGCTGATCTTGTTAGCCGCATAAATTCATCCACCTCCCACGGAATCCCTGCCAAATTCCGAAAACACCACTCCCACAATGACAATATACGGCGCCACCC
>CAUJJY010000218.1 GCA_963205155.1 Candidatus Zixiibacteriota bacterium
CAGTGCGACCGGCTTTATGGCGTGACAATGCAGCAGCCCGGGGTGAGTCAGATTGTATCGGTCGACTTCGAGGGCAAAGGGCGCCGCACCGAACTTGAGGCCATGAAGTTCACCGGAATAGAGGCGAGGCCCATAGAACCCGAGCTAAAACCCGAACCGGTTCTGGTGATGGCGGCCATTGATGACGAATTGGGGGCAGAGTTCGATGAACCGGAGGCAAAGGGTGAGAAGACCGCCGAGACGGGAACTTCGACGGCTGACCCGGAATACTCGACGACCGAAGACGATGATGAATATGACGAAGATGACGACGAGTATGATGATGATGACGATGATGAGGACGACGATTAATGGGTTTTTCGTTCAAGAAGCTGGCTCAAGGGCTTCTTAAGACAAAAGAGAACATCGTCAGCAAACTGAAGACTGCAGTCGGTCTGCACAAGAAAATCGATGCTGCGCTATTAGACGAAATCGAAGAAATCCTGATCTCCGCCGATATCAGCGTAGAAACCACCGGAAAAGTCGTAGACGATCTGAAAGTTCGTGTCGCCAAGCAGGGGATTGACAATTCTGACGAGGTATACGGCCTTCTCAAGGACTCACTGACCGAACTATTCTCATTTCAGAGCGGGGATAGATCATTCTTTGAGGTGGTTCCAAAGCCGTATGTCATCATGATTGTCGGCGTCAATGGGACGGGCAAGACCACCTCGATCGCGAAGATCGCGCGGCGGTTCATGAGTGACGGAAAAAAGGTCACCATGGCGGCGGCGGACACGTTTCGCGCCGCGGCGATTGATCAACTGTCAATTTGGGCGAATCGTGTGGGCTGTAATATAGTCAAAGGCCAAGAGGGAGGGGACAGCGCATCCGTGGCATTTGATGCGGTCGCAGCGGCGCTGGCACGCGGCGACGATCTGGTGATTATCGACACAGCCGGCCGATTGCACACCAAACTGAACTTGATGGAAGAACTAAGCAAAGTGAAGCGCGTGATCAAGAAAGCAATGCCGGACGCGCCGCACAGGACTTTGCTGGTGATTGACGGAACAACCGGTCAAAATGCTTTGCAGCAAGTTGAGATCTTCAATAAGCTGCTGCAGCTTGACGGCATCATCATAACGAAACTGGACGGTACAGCCAAAGGCGGCGCAGTATTTTCGATCGTCGATAAGTTCAAGTTACCGGTGGTGCTCATCGGGATCGGGGAGCAAATGGACGACTTGGACGAATTCAACCCCCGCGATTTTGTCGACGCAATGTTCGCATGATCGGCCGCTTCACACTCCGGACAACCGCGCGCAATCAGCTCATTGATGTTTCTGCACCTGTTCGGGAGTTCATTAACACGTCGAAATTTCACAGTGGACTTTGCGTCGTGTTTACTCCGCACACCACGGCGGCCATAACGATCAACGAAAATGCCGACCCAAGTGTCAAATCCGATATACTGAAGAAGTTGAATGAGTCGTTTCCGCAGGAGGACGGCTATCGTCACGCCGAAGGCAATTCAGATGCGCATATCAAGTCTTCGCTAGTTGGCTGTTCCGAAACGATCGTTGTCGAAAACGGGGATTTGATTCTGGGGACTTGGCAAGGAATTTACTTTTGTGAATTCGACGGACCGCGACAGCGACAATACATAGTGAAATTGGTCGGCGGCTGATGTTGCAGATAGAGATTATCACTGTCGGTAAAATCAAATCCAACTGGATTCAAGAAGGAATAGATCATTATATCAAACTCCTGTCAAAGCATGCAACTGTAAAGGTGACAGCGGTCAAGGAAGCCGACAGCGCGTCCATGGCCGTCGAGCAGGTTCTGGCAGCCGAGGCCGAGCGAATTCGCAAGGCAATTCAACCGCGCACATACGTGCTTCTCCTGGATGTCGAAGGGAAGCAATCGGACTCCGAGCACTTCTCCCGACTAATCAGCCACGTCAAACAAAGCAGTTCACAGATTCAGTTGATAGTCGGCGGGGCCTTTGGGTTGAGCAAAGAATTAAAGCAGGAGTATCCGCAACACATGTCAATGTCGGCAATGACTTTCCCGCATGAGTTGACAGTGGTCATTCTTCTTGAACAACTATACCGGGCTTGTTCAATCGAAGCCGGTTCGAAGTACCACAAGTAATAAAAAGAAAGGCCCCACCGCCAAAGCAGTGAGGCCATGCCCCGAAGCCGGACTAGCCGAAGCCTTTTGGTTAGTTGCCTGCGAGCGCAGTCAGTCGCTGCCAGCCTGATTGGGTCGACATACGCGCGATTTGGCCTGATGATGCGACCTTTCGGAAAGAATCATACGCCTTGCGGGCGTCGCTTTCATCGCCCTGGGCCAACTCGGTGAGTGCCAGATACCCATAGATTTCCGGGTACTCATCGCCGTTCTTGCGGATCTTCTTAAGGATCTTCTCGGCGTCTTTATAGCGATTGGTGATGTAATAGGCTTTTCCCAAATCGAACTGCGCCTGCTGATCTTCCGGCGAGAAACTTAGCGCCTCTTGTAAGTCACTCAATCCGTTGTCGAAGTCACCGACAGCGATCTTTGCCCAGCCGCGCAGGCTGAATGCGTCAGAAGCATCTGGCTGGAAACTGATGATTTTGTCATAGCAGGCAATCGCCTGGTTGGACATTCCCGAGTTGATATACAAGTCTGCCGCGGAGCGATAGTCGGCACGAGCATTGAGTGGCTTGCCCGCCTCCAAATGTGCTTCTGCACGGCGAAGGTATGCCTTCACCATTGATGAATTCTTCGCCAATGCCAAGGTATAGTAACCCACTGCTTCAATGTATTTTTGTTCCCCGAAAAGCGCTTCTGCCTGGTCAAAAAAATCGTCGGCCGTGTATTCAACCGGCTGGTTGTCGTTGAGTGAAAGTAGATTTGCCGTTAGTTCGGTCGTTTGACCGGCGACAACGTTGACGACCTGGGCGATCTCTTGGTAACCGTCAGCCTGAATGACGATGTTGCGAGTGCCCGGTTTGAGTCGTTTGAAGACCTGACTGGTTTTGCCAAGGGTTTTGCCGTCCAAGAGCACAGATGCATCGGCGACATTGCACTGGATTTTTAGCGTCCCATATTCGGGCTGCTCTTCAGTTGGGACAGACGCGACGGTTGCGGTGCGTGTCGGAATTGAAGTCCTCGACGATTTAGGAAGCAACGGAGTGACCGTTCCGAAGAGAATGTCGCTCTGGTTGTTTTGGATGATGATGGGGAAGAAGCGAGCCTCATAGAGCTCGCCTTCAAATTTGACATCATAACGGCCATCCGCCACGCCGGCGAACTTGAAGACACCGTGTTCATCAGTCACCGTTGAGATGTTTAGCTGGGGGATAGATACGGAAATCCCAGCGAGTACTTCATTAGTTTCGGAATTTGTTGCCACTCCGAAAATGGTCGCCTTCATGGGTTCCGGTGCGGTGAGGCTCTGCACGATCATGATGATCACGAGTACAGCGACGAGGATTCCGCCGAGGATCCAGCTACGTTTGTCGATGGCGCCCGGGCGGACGATGTATTCCCGGTCGTTATGAACGATCCGGTCACCCGGGAGCATACGGGTATTGTTGGGGAAAGTCAGCTTGTTGCCGCGGATATAGGCAACGGGAGTCGTGGGAACGATTGGTTCCGGAGCAACGACTGTTTCTTCCATGGTCATGGCATCTGAATGCTGATTCTGCGCAATTGTATTGTCAGCCTGCGAAATATCCGTCGATACAGTGGCAAAAGTCGATTCGGTTTTCCGTTTTTCTGTGAGAGAATTCTGCAGGCTCGACAGTGGTTCATTATGAAGCGATTGGTTCAAGCTGTTGAGAAGACGGTGTTTTTCGTCGGCGGGCACGGCAGACGCAGCGTTTTTCGGTTTAGAGCATCCCATCGGGTTTTTGACTTCAGGCTCGTTATCGTCGATATGAGTCAACTTTGACTGTATTTCTGAAAGCTTATCCCTGTGCTGGTCTTTTGGCCGTTCCTGATCCACGGTCGTTGCTGATTGGCTAAGATCGACGGACGGCTGTTCGCGCAAGAGATAATCGGAGGCAGACTCAATGCCGAGTGATTTGGTCTCGGCGGCATCTTCTTCGACACCAGATTGTGCCTGTTCGATTGGACTATCGTTGCCATAGAGCGTAAGCAACTTGTCAATTCCGCCTTCTTGATTTGCAGGGCTAAGGCGTTTGAGTTCTTCGGATTTATCTTCGGGGTCAGAGACATCTTCGACAGTGAATTCCTCGCTTGCGGAGACCGGCTCGATAGCGGCAGCCTTGCCTTTAATGAGAATCTTCTCTGTCTGGTTAAGTTGGTTGGGTTCAGGGATAACTTCGACAGCAACCTTTGCGGATAGTTCAGCCCCGCAACGTTTGCAGAATGCTGCGCCGTCAAAATGATTTTCAGAACCGCATTTGCTGCACTCGATCATAGTACTCCCGCTAATTGTTAAAGGATTCTAATCATTGGTTTTATCGTCATATTCGCTAAAGACTTTTAGCCAGAATCCGCCCTGATTCGTCATATAAACGGCATGAAAATTATCACTTGACACAATCGTCGGCAGCCGATATCCTGATGGCTTGATAAACTGTCGGAAGTTGTTGTTTTTTATATGGTTTGGGAGGTTGACCCGAAATGATTAAGAGACTTATTGCTTGCGGAATTCTGGTCTTGGCGATTGGCGCGCTTGCTGGATGCGATGATCCGTCGCCACAACCGCCAAGTGGAGCTTACTCTGTACTACTCCGCCCAGATAGATTCCCTTCGCTTTATGAAGGACTTGTTTACGAAGGCTGGATGGTCAATGTCGATGAAGATTCGAATTGGGTCGAGAGTGTTTCACTCGGCAAGTTCTTCTGGGACGAATATGAATACCGATTCCTGACACCGAACGAAGCCAAGACAATACGCGATTCGGTGTTTATGATTCCGGGGACTAATCCAGACGCATACGACTGGGACATGATCGCCATCACACTGGAAGAATATCCTACAGATGCGAGCGCGGCACCGTCCGCAACAATTGTAGCTCAAAGCGCTATTGAACGCGACATCTCGACGTTTATGCGGTTTCCGGTCAATTTCGACGGCATTCAACCCGGCTCATTTGTGGTGGCAACATTTTCGGACGGATTCTGGAAGACGTTGGGTGAACCGAACGCGGCCAGTGAGCGGTTCGGATTGTGGTTCCTCAATTACATTCCTGGACCGACAAATTTCGAGGAAAATGAACGCATGGATGTCGGAATGACCTTGCCGGTATTGCCCGACACCGGTTATCTCTATGAGGGTTGGGTGGCCGTAAACGGCGGCGATACGGTGTCGACTGGAAAATTCTACTATTCCGACTATCTGGATTATGACAATCAGCATTGCGAACTTCGGTCAATTCCCAACTTTCCGGGCGAGGACTTTCTGCTCAATCGACCGGACTGGATTCCCGAAGACCGCTGGCCGCTTGAGATCACCCGTGGTGGTGTAGCATTTATTACTGTTGAGCCAAACCCTGACAACGATCTTCGACGCCCGTCAAACCTTGTCGTGCTGCGCGGAAACCTTCCGCAGGCAGTTCCATCCCCTTACACCCCAATACGGAAGACAAATTATCCGATTGGAAGCGTGGCTGGTGTGACATTCCCGAAAGTCGAAGCCGTATTTCTGCAACGCTAACTACATAAGATAGAGGACTCATTTTGAGTCAGAGATGGGCCGGTGCCTAACGGCGCCGGCCTTTTCCTTGGATGGTCGTTTGGAGTGTAGCGAAAAGGCAGGCACAACCACCAGAATGGATGGAGAAGTCAACGTTTTTT
>CAUJJY010000219.1 GCA_963205155.1 Candidatus Zixiibacteriota bacterium
GATGCAGGTAGCGGGCAATGACATACCCGTCGCCGCCGTTGTTGCCTTTGCCGCAGACAATCGCGAAGTGTTTGCCCTTGACATTGTCGCGAAATATCTCGCGAATCCAGACCGCAATCCCTTGGCCGGCGTTTTCCATCAATTGCAGACCGGGAATACCAAGTTCATTGATGGCGCGATGATCGATCATGCGCATCTGCGCGGAGGTGACAAGCTTCATATTATTTTAGTATCGGGATTTCGCGGGCGGACGACAAGGGGGAATTGCAATGGCCTGCTTCGGATTGCTGTGCCCGGGGGTAGCGCTTTCGGCTTGACAAAAAGAGGATCGAGATTATATTCAATCGTCGATTAGAGATACCCATTTTATATTCATTGGCGTTCTTCAATCGCATGAATCCTCTTCAACCGAAGTCGCCCGGATTGGATACTGGGCCCCAGCAAGAATTCACCCCAAAATGGGAGACCAACCATGCGATTGCTCAAGATCCCGATGTTGTGCCTACTCCTCACACTAATCTGTTTCACCCAGCTTTCCGCCAGAGTTGTGCCGTCATTTCGCTATTCCTCCATCGGTTCGGAGGCTTACGTTCTCAATTCCGATCCTCATAGTATCTACATTGAAGGAGAAGAATTCGGGCTCTTTTCAGAAGTTGTTGGTAGTACCGAAACAGACGGAGGCATCTGGTTCGGCGTTCCCTGGGTTGCAAGCGCCGGCGGAAACGCCTCCCAAGTAAGTGAGGTCCTGATCCGTGGCGGTCGGATGGTAGGCGCCACAGCCAGCGGTACTGTTAGCGCATCTGCTTCGATTTCGGGCTGTGTGGAATTTGGATCAGGCGGGAGTGCCGGCAGTGGATTTTCAATTGCCTTCTTTGTCATCGATACCCCGGCAGAGTTGACACTGAACTACTCCGTTCAGGGCGATGGTGTTTTTGTTTTCTCAGGCGGAGCATTCTCGGTCTACGAAGTGAGTGATCCGGGAGAGTCAATCTCTGGCAATTTCACCGAGACACTTGGCCCAGGTTATTATAACATAACCATCAACACGAATGTATCAGCAGGCACATTCGCATTGGGTGCGCCCGGGTGCGTTGATGAAGCGTCCGGCTCTGGAAACTTCGACTTGGAGTTTACAGTGACTGGCGGAGACGAAGTCATTGTTACTGATGGGCTGGATATTCCCATTGCCAATGCGACCTTAAGTCTGTCGAAGGTACAAAACAACCCACCGACCTTTTCGGAATCACTACAGCAAGAGGTCACAACTGACTCGACCGGTCGCTTCACCATACCGACAGACTTCGAAATCGGCGATTCTATTAAGATCTCCAAATTGATCCACGCGGAACCGTCCATGAAGCATATCGGGCTTCTGGGTACAATGTACTCGGTCACGATTGACAATGCGCAGTTTGACTCAATCGGAGTGATGTCATTCACCGAGTTACTCGATACCGCCGAGCAGACGATAAAACTCGACCACACGACGATCGCCTACAACCTGCTGGTGTCCATCGAGTGGGATGCCGCAACGGAGTACCTCGAGCGAACGCAGACAGCTTTTCGGAACATGTCGAACTATCTGTATGATATCAGCGACGGCCAGGCGCGCTTCGATACCATCATGATCGTCGATGATAAAGAGCTGTGGGAACTCGCCGACTTCCAGATCTACGCCAGCAACGCCATCTGGCCCCACGTCGATGACGTGGGCGGACAATTCCGACCTGCGGGTGCCAACAGTGATCCAGTCGAAATGCCCCGTTTCTGGGACGGCGGTCCCGACGAATCACGCAACTTAGTACAAAGTGATTCCGCACTTGACCTGATTCTCGCTGATGAATATCGTACTCGTGTCCACGAGTATGGGCACTACGGCTTGAAGTTTGGCGATGAGTATGTATTCACGACTGCTGCGGGTCAATGTCCCGCTATCTCCAACTACGGGTTCATGTACAACCAGTATCCGAATCCGGCAGACCCCTATACCACCGAAATGTCTAATGCCGGAAGATACGCCTCCGCAGCTTGCCAAAACAACAATCACTGGGCGCTTTATGGTCAGTCGTGTTGGGGGTTGTTTGAATCGGATTACGAGAATTTCTATGGTCCCGACAACATTTATGCCGAAATCTATGAACCGGCCGAACGGACTCTTCCCGCCGGAGTTGATTTTATCGCCGGCCCGAATAACGAGGCGTCGTTGGATTATAATGTTGGCGCGCTCGTCGTTTTCCCCGGAACTATCACTGCACCGGCAGCCGAGGCTGTGGACGTCATCGTCACGAATCCAGCGACAGGCACTCCTCTGCCGATGATTGCCATCGGTGTCGAATTGCCGGGCGGCGCAATAATCAGCCAAGGATACACTTCCGATTTCGGCGATATCTTCGCCCTTGGAGCGAGCACTGGTTCGATCATTTCGGCATCTGGTCAGATCACAGAGCGTTCGGCGCCCTTCGGCAAACGCTTTGCTGATCCAACGTGGTTTTCGGGAAGTCTCGTTTACGATGGTTCTCCCGGACCGCTAGAGTTACCCCTGCGGCCCGTCTCTGGGAGCTTTCCCTTCAATCTGCGCGTCGATCTGAATAGTCCGACGCAAGAAATCAATCTCGATATCACGACGCCCTTCAGCGCCGCACCGATCCTCAAGCATATTGTCGGGTCTGATCTCGGTCAGTCAAACTTCGACGCCCTGACCAACGGGTACTTCGCCGCAATCGATGGTCCGGTCGCGGACGTCGGTGAATTTCGTATCGAGGCGCTTGATGCCTCCGACTCAATCTTCTTCGTCGGCGTTCCCTATGCGTGGCACAGCGTCACACCTTCAGGCAGTGCAACTCGCGTTTCCGCGCACGATGGTTCCGCGCTCCTTGAGATCGATGCCGCCAATATCCTGCTCTCGCAAATTCTGATTGCATCCTCAAGGTACCCGGTTCTTCGCAATGGTCTTGATCCATTGGCGATTCAGGGCGGCGCTGCGCAGACTTTGGCATTCTTGCCGATAACGACTCTTGACGGTAAAAATGAACTGACCATACGCTACTTCGACAGCGACCTGCAGAATTCTGCCCGCGGCTTTGGTGATGAAACTTCACTGCGCATTCACTTCTGGAACTCCGATTCCTTGCGGTGGGAACTTGTCGGCGGTAGTGTTGACACTGCGTTCAACGAAGTCACCGCCGACATTACCGAGCAGGGAGTCTACGCCGCCTTCACGACTGCTGATATCAGTTCAACCCCATGCGGTGATGCCAACGCCTCCGGTCAGATCGACATCGCCGATGCCGTCTATATGATCAACTACATCTTCGCATCCGGCCCGGCTCCGGTTGATTTCAGCGCCGGCGACTTCAACTGCAGCGGCAGCACCGATATTGTCGACGCAGTCTATCTGATCAACTACATCTTTGCCAGCGGACCAGCGCCATGTGCGGCGTGTCGGTGATAAGAAAAACCCGTTGTAAAAACCGAAGAGCCGTCAGGAAGGGATTCCTGACGGCTCTTTTGCCTAATGGGTGCAGAACGCGCCGCTACTACTTCTTCTTCTTCTCCACCTTTTTCGATGGAAACACGATAGCGAAGACTTCCTCGACGCGGTCGACGGGATGGAACTTGAAATGCGATTTCACTTCCTGCGGCAAGTCGATTAAGTCCTTCTCGTTGTCGCGCGGGATGATGATTTCCTTGAAGCCATAACGAAGTGCACCCAAGCACTTTTCTTTCAAGCCGCCAATCGGCAACACTACACCGCGCAATGTGATTTCGCCAGTCATGCTGACCTTGGGGCGAATCGGGCGGTCAGTCAGAAGACTCACAAGCGCCGTTGCAATCGTGATACCTGCCGACGGACCATCCTTCGGCACCGCACCGGAAGGCACGTGCACGTGCAAATCAATCTTCTCGAATATCGTCGGATCGATGCCCAATTCCTCTGCGGATGAACGCACACATGACAGTGCAGTCTGCACCGATTCCTTCATCACATCGCCGAGACTGCCGGTCAGATTCAAATGACCTTTGCCGGACATCCTGGTGACTTCGATGTTGAGAATGTCGCCGCCAACGGATGTATACGCCAATCCCGGCACGACACCGACTTCGCCCTCGCGCGGACTGCGATCGGAGACGAACTTCTCGGGACCAAGATAGTCGGGTACATCGGCGCCTTTCACGGTCGTCTTGTTGTCATGACCGGTCGCGACTTGCCTGGCGATCTTGCGGCAGACAGTGGCGATCTCGCGGTCAAGATTGCGCAAGCCGGATTCGCGCGTATAGTCGCGGATGATTTTCAGGATTGCGTCGTCGGTGAATTGCAGTTGCGCCTTCTTGAGTCCGTGATTTTCGATTTCGCGCGTGATGAGATACTTCTTCGTGATCGCGAGTTTTTCTTTGTCGGTATATCCCGGGATGCGGATGACCTCCATGCGGTCAAGCAGCACTGATGGAATCGTATCGAGAATATTCGCGGTTGTGATGAACATCACCTTGGACAGATCGAACGGCACATCGAGATAGTGATCGGAGAAGGTGTTGTTCTGCTCGGGGTCGAGCACCTCGAGCAGCGCCGATGCCGGATCGCCGCGGAAGTCTTTGCCGATCTTGTCGATTTCGTCAAGCATCAACACCGGATTATTCGAATCACAGCGGCGGATTGCCTGAACGATGCGTCCCGGCAGTGAGCCGATGTAAGTGCGGCGATGGCCGCGAATCTCGGCCTCATCGTGCATACCGCCGAGAGCGATGCGCTGGAACTTGCGTCCCATGGCGCGGGCAATCGAACGACCAAGTGAGGTCTTGCCAACTCCGGGAGGGCCCGCGAAACACAGGATGGGGCCCTTCATCTCGGACTTGAGTTTCTGTACTGCGAGAAATTCGAGGATGCGTTCTTTCACCTTTTCGAGACCGTGGTGATCCTCATCAAGAATCTTCTCGGCTTTGATAATATCAAGATC
>CAUJJY010000220.1 GCA_963205155.1 Candidatus Zixiibacteriota bacterium
CGACTTGTCGGGACGAGACGGGGTGTGTTTTCTCTTACACCCTACCCCGTCTCTCATCGACTTTCTTGTTGATTTTAGGCCAGTTTGCGGTAACTTCTTTTGAACAAGTTTCCGCTCCACTGGAAAGAGGGGGCAAAATGAATCCCACACCAAAAATCATCTTTCTGAATCTCATGATAATATGTATCGCGACCATGCTTGTCGCCTGCGCCACAAAGAGAACTTCCTCCATTCCTCTTGGCTCTGGATCAGAGAAGAAAGTCGAACTCGGCTACGATTCAGTCTTGTCGGAGATGATCAGAATCGATGAAGCGCCGGTGAGGCGCAGCTCTCCTCCACTACATTACCCAGAATACGCCGCAAAAGAAAAGCTCGAAGGCTCCGTCTGGGTCAAGGTCTTGATCGATTGGAATGGGGTGGTTAGAGCCGTCGAAGTCTCCAAGAACTCTGGTCTACAGGTCGGCTTTGAAGAGGCTGCGATTGAAAATGCCAAGAAAACAAAGTGGAAACCTGCAATGCAAGATGGACGACCCATTGCAATATGGGTTACCTATGAAATTAGCTTCCAGATGCGTGATTGATTCCATGCGTCCGAGTGAGCACAACGGTCACTCCCATATTGATCGCTCCCCCCTACTCACACCCGCTGCACGGCGCGGGACCCGAAACGAATATGTAATTGACCAGATACACCGCATCGGCAATATCCATCTGCCCGGTGCAATTGATGTCGCCCTGCGAGGAGTCTTGCGGAATCGGACCGCCGGCGAAAATGTAATTGACCATGTACACCAAATCCGAGACGTTTATTTGTTGCGAACCGTCGCAGTCACCGCAAGCAATGCCGCCGCTCTTTTCAAGAATCAACAGCCCGTTATAATTTGCAACATAGACATTATTCCCGGCAATCGCTACGTCGCGGGCCTGCGAGTTTGTTCCAAATGAAGCCGCCCAGACCGGCGCCGCCGGATCACTGACATCAACAACCCACAGGCTGTCCGTCTCTCCGCCAAGATAGGCGTAGTTGCCGTCAAGCTCCACCGTCCACAATGGACCAACCATCGCCACTTCACCAACCCGCGACATCGCACTCGGATTCTTGACATTGATAATCTCCAGCCCGCCATACCAGGTCGCAACGTACGCCAGCGTATCGCGCACGCTCACCGCCATCGCCTGTTTGGCCGTCGGGAAAAAGCCCTCCTGATGAATACTCGCTGGATTACCGGCATCATAAATCCGCAGTCCTCCGTTATCGCAAGCCGCATACACGATCGTGTCCACCAAATCAATGCCCCACGTCGTTCCCGGCGGATCGAATAATCCCAGGTATACCGGCACTTCCGGCACGGCAATACTGTGAACGACGAAACCGGAGTTCCCCATCGTGGCGCATAACAGAGTATCATCGATGTCGAGTTTATTCATATCTCCGCCGCCAAATATCTCTCCCACCGGCACAGGCGCTTCGGGATCTGAAATATCAAAAACACGGATCTTGTTTTGACGGTCATCTGCCGTGTAGGCATAATTTCCTCGCACCTCAACATCCGAAGCCGAGTAAGAACAATGCTCACCGACGAGAATCGGGCTGTTGGGATTCGTAATATCAACAACGTGTAACCCATTATTCATGTTCGCAACGTATGCATAGTTGCCCGAAACGGCGACATCCAGCACCACGTACCGTGCTTGGTACTTGCCGACTACCGGCAACGCAGGCAGACTATTGAGGTCGACCACCAACAGCGAGTCAGTATCGCAGAAGTACGCAGTATGATTTCTCGCCAACACATTGTAAATGTACGGCGCATTCAACGTTGCAGTCAGTGTCAAATTCGGCGCCTGCGCGAGGTTGATGACCTGCAACGAACCCCAGTTGGCCATGAGCGCGAAGCTATCGCAGAATGCAGCATCGTAAACCACTCCATTGGTGCTCCAACTTCCTGCCAAAGTCGGATTCTGCAAGTCGCTGATATCAACATATCGTAGTCCCTTCGACATCACCGCCATCGCTACATTATCACCTTGGATATCGATTCCGTAACACTGATCAGTTGAGAACAGACTTCCGTACAACTCCGGGTTCCAGGGGTCGCTGATGTCAATGATCTGCAATCCTCCATTCCAGGTCGAGGCAAATGCGTAGTCGTCGCGCAATCTGATGTCCAGACAAGTTCGAGTAGTATCGCAGGACCCCATTTCGATAATATTGGCAGGGTCGCTTACATCAAGTATCTGCATGCGTGAATCCCAGACACTGACATAGGCTCGATTTCCGGATACCGCCGTCGAATAGATCTGCTCGGTCGGGTCATAATATCCGACCTGTGACATTTGCGAGTTATCCGCAATGTCAATTATTCTAAGTCCTCCGACCCCGTCCGAAATGTACGCCCGCTCACCCTCGACAACAATCTTCCTTCGGTCCCCGCGTCCTAAGTACAATTGCCCAACCGGCGTCAGTACAGTTGAATCACTGACATCAAACACCATCAATCCGAATGGACAGATAGCATAAGCATAGTTCCCTTGCAGGGCCATATCGTTGAACTTTGTCCACAGCGTACTGCCCCGATAGTCCAGAGTCAATTCTTTCTCGCTTTGCGCTTTTATGGACTGCATCGCCACAACTACGCTCAAGAACACAATCAGTTGCATTACAGATTTCATTGCCTACCTCAATTCAGAATGCGATACTCGTCCACACGCAGACAGGGTGCGCTCATCTTTGACAGTTCTGATGTGAACGATGCCGAAATCACTTTTGCTATGAAGACACAGCCCACCCGATTGTCGATAATCTACCATATAATCCAGTTTTGTCAAGCAAAGCCGTAATCGCGGGCATATAAATCGGCGCCGACCTTCCCGACCAATCTGGTTTGGTATCGACGCATATCCCCACTGCTTTTTCATCGTTGCTCCACTTCCTCCCCCCTTCTTCAGCCCGTCATTCCCGCGAAAGCGGGAACCCAGGTTCGTTTGAGGGCAAGAGTTCTTCTCCGCACCGGTTCACAAACCCAGTGCATCGAATACTCTGTGTCCCTGCCGGGGTCTCGGTGAAACCTGGGATTCTGCTCCAAGGTTGACACGGCGTGCATCTTTTCCCATGCGCGAAAAGACCATTAAACTAATCATTGACTAAATCGGTGTATTTACTTATCTTTAAGTACAACGATTTACCCGAACATAGAAACTATCTCCAATTACACCTTTGGTGAAGGAGTGTATCATGCGGCATGAACTAAAACGTCTCCTGGCGTTCATTGTCATCCTTTCAATTTTCTCCTCGTTCGCCTTTGCCGCCGTGCCGGGCGAATTCCATGTGCAAGGACGACTAACCGACGCCAGCAACGTGGTCGTACCCGATGGCGACTATTCAATCACCTTCAGCATCTGGGACGATCCAACTTCCGGAACGATGCTGTCCAGCCAAACCATGCTCGTGTCAACCAGCGACGGATTGTTTTCCGTCACGCTATCCGTGGCGGTCGACATCTTCCACACGCCAACTCCCGGCGGTCGCTACCTTCAGTACCAAATCCTCGGCCAACTGCCGATTCAACCGCGCACTATTTTGACTGCGACTCCCTATTCAATGATAAGCTCCCGCGTTAGCGGCGATATCGAAACCGGCGAGGGCCAGTTGACAGTTAGACGCAGCTTGGTATCAGCTTCTAACTTTCGCATGGTGGGCGATAACGACGCCGACCAGTTCACAGTCGAGGCCAAATCCGACAGCACCAAAGTGAGAATTATCCGGCATTCTTCTGGCGATCCCGACTTTGACTTGCTTAGAATTCAGGGCAGCACCGGAACCGGAACACCTGCATCAAGCAGCATCCACCTCACCGGCGACCCCGACTTTGATCTCCTGCGCATGAGTGCCACTTCAGACAGCGCCAAAATTCGTATCAGCGGCCAAAGCTCTGGCGATCCTGATTTTGACCTTCTCCGCATTGTCGGCGGCAGCACAGGCGGCTCGCAAGGCGCGACTTTTGCCATCGGCGGCGATCCCGACTTTGACCTCTTGCGTATTACCGGCGGCACTGACAACTCCGGCGGAACTCCTGTTTCCAGCTCCAGTATTTCAATGGGCGGCGACCCCGACTTCGATCTCTTGCGAATGTCCGCCACGGCAGACAGCGCCAAAATCCGAATCAGCGGCCAGAGCAGCGGCGATCCCGACTTTGACCTCCTGCGGATTGTCGCCGGTGGCGGTCCAACGACTGGCAGTGCTGAAATAGCCATGGGCGGCGACCCTGACTTCGACCTGCTGCGATTGAGCGCCGACGCCGACAGTGCTTCCATTAGGGTTGGCTCATCCTTCTATCTTGATGGCACGAGATCCAGCGATGACGGGGTCGTCCGAACCTTCTCTTGGAGACAAACCGGAGGTCCCTGGGTGACAAGAATGGAGCAAAGTGCCGATAGTATGGGGAGTTCGGCGCACTTTGCCGGCAAGAAGGGCTACGATGGGTATATGATCAGTAACCACCTAAAAGCTTCGGTCTACATCGAAGATTCGACTGACAACGTTACAATCGAAATGCACGGCGAAGGCCGGCTCGGTGTCGGCAAAGCCGCCGACAACATCAAGCGTATCGATGTCGCGGGTGGAGCTTTTTGCGACGGCTCAAACTGGGTAAACGCTTCCGACGTAAACTCCAAGGAAAACTTCATCCCCGTCGACGCAGCAGCGTTGCTTGACAAGATTTCCCAACTTGATATCACCGAATGGAACTATCGCGGCGAAACTGCGCAAGCCCGCCACATCGGTCCGACCGCACAGGATTTCAACCGAATCTTCGGCGTCGGCAGCGACAACATTTCAATTTCGACTATCGATCCTGCCGGCATCTCGCTTGCAGCAATCAAAGAGCTTTACAGGAAGAGCAAGGAAGTTGACCAACTCAAACAACAGCTGGAAGTACTAACCCGACAGGTGCAA
>CAUJJY010000221.1 GCA_963205155.1 Candidatus Zixiibacteriota bacterium
TCTTTTCGTGCTGCTTGTTCTGATGACCCCACTTTTCGCCTTCGCCCCGGAAGCAACTGCCCACGGCGTCACCGAAGGCGACAAGGGGTTCATCCAGGAAAGTTCCGGCACGATGATTGTGCCGTTTATTTATCTTGGCGCCAAACACATGGTGACCGGATATGACCACCTGTTGTTCTTGTTTGGTGTCATTTTCTTTTTGTATCGCCTTAAGGACATCAGCATCTATGTGACATTGTTCGCTGTTGGACACTCCGTCACGCTGCTGTCGGGTGTGCTGTTCAACTTCGGCGTCAATGCCTATCTGATTGATGCCATCATCGGATTCTCGATCGTTTACAAAGCACTCGACAACATGGGAGCATATCAGCGCTGGTTTGGATTTCAACCAAGCACTAAAATAGCGACTCTCATCTTTGGCCTGTTCCATGGCTTTGGGCTCGCAACCAAGATTCTCGACTACAATGTCTCGCCTGATGGGCTGGTGCCCAACCTCATTGCTTTCAATGTCGGCGTCGAACTCGGGCAGTTGATGGGTTTGGCGATGATCCTGATTGCGATGAGCTATTGGCGTCGCACGAACGGCTTTTTGCGTCACGCCTACAACGCGAATGTCGCCCTGATGGCCGCCGGATTCATCTTCGTGGGCTATCAATTGACCGGATACTTCATCTAACGCGGATTCGAGGGATTATCTCATGTACAATAATCATCAACCATCACCTGCCGACCTTCCGACCAAAGGTCAGCTTCTGAAATCAACGATTGTCGCAGCGATCGCGGCGGCGTTCATCCTTGTCACCATTGTGCTACCAGCCGAATATGGAATTGACCCCACCGGATTTGGGAGTTTCGTCGGCTTGCTCAAGATGGGGGAAATAAAAGTCTCCTTGGCTGATGAGTCGGCTGCGGAGGTTCCGTCCGAAAAGCCGCTCGAATCCGAAAGCATTGTTAACTCGTCGGAAGCTTCCCAACAGACGCCAAGCGAGTCGCCGAAAGAATCCACGCAGAACCTTCGCTCCGAAGAGATGTCGATTACGCTCGCACCGAATGAAGGGCAGGAGATCAAGTTGACGATGGCGAAGGGCGACTCCGTCACCTATGTCTGGTGGACCAATGGCGGTCGGGCGAATTTCGATACTCACGCCGATTCCAAAACGTTGCAGATCAAATATCACAATTATGAAAAGGGCTCTAAAGAGCGCAGCGAGGGCGTACTCGAGGCGGCCTTCGACGGCAATCATGGCTGGTTTTGGCGCAACCGTACTGCGGAAACCATGACCGTGACATTGAAAGTAAGCGGAGACTTCACGGACATCAAGAAGATGTAACTAATTGTACCCTGCCGATTCGGTGGGGTACAATTTCAATCCTCGCAAAAAAACTCTAAATAATCTCCCAACACGTAACCATATCCTTACGTATCAACCCGTAAGCAGATACTTACAGAAAGTAAGGAAATGGAAACACGACGTGATGTTTATCAAGCGATCGCCGACCCGACACGGCGGGAGATCATCAATTTGATCGCCCGCAAGCCTCTGAACCTGAATGCTATCGCGGAAAACTTCCAGGTCAGCCGACCCGCCATTTCGCAGCATATCAAGATACTAGGCGAGTGCGGTCTGGTCGTGATCGAGAAGCGCGGGCGCGAACGAATCTGTCGAGCGCAGTTGGCCCCGCTCAACGAGGTTGCAAAATGGGTGGAGCATTATCGCGAGTTCTGGACCTCCAGGCTCAATTCGTTGGAGAGATTTCTGGATGAACCACATAGGAAACCAAAGAGGAAAAAACGATGAACAATAATCCCAACGATGTCATCATCGAAAAGACCTTCAACGCGCCAATCGACCGCGTCTGGCAGGCTCTCACCGATCCGAAGCAAATGAAGCAGTGGTATTTCGATTTACCGGGCTTCAAGGCTGAAGTCGGATATGAATTCTCATTTCTGGCTGGTGACGACAAGCAGAAGTGGCTTCACCTGTGCAAAGTCACGGCGGTTAAACCAAAGAAACTGATCGCTTACACGTGGAGATATGACGGCTACGCGGGCGACTCGTTGGTGCGCTTCGAGTTGTTCGGCGAGGGCGACAAGACGCGGCTTGTGTTAACTCATTCCGGACTCCACACCTTCCCTGCCGAAGTTGCTGCGCTCAAGCGCGAGAATTTCGAAAAAGGCTGGGACGAGATTATCAATACGTCGCTGGCGAAATTTCTCGAAGAACAGAAATAGCGCTATCGCGGGTTTGGCGTCGCCTGCTTGGTGGAATGCCAAATCCGCACTTGAACGACACGCCTGATCGCAACACCCGACTTAGTTTTAACTACACCTACCCGCACAGCTAAAGGTGACGAAAGCAACCTTCGTTTCCAGCTTATTTCCATTGACAATCATAGTTATTTTAGTAGACTATTGACACACTTACTACACGTCAATTGGCGGTCGCTATGTAGTTCCACACTCACGGCTTAGCAAATGAATATCTCGACATGCAGGGTTGCGGACACTCCGACGACCGTCTCACTTTCTGATCTCGCATCCGCCCTGGGTTCCAGCATCCCGGCAATCAACCTTTCATGATGGAGAGCAATATGAGACAACGGCTGACGACACTACTTCTGCTGACGGCAATCCTTGCGGCAAGTGCTCTGTATGCGGAAATACCGGGCAAGATCAGCTACCAGGGACGCTTGACCGACAACGCTGGCTTACCTCTCAACGGCCAACACTCGTTGACATTCAAGATATTTGCTGATGCCGCCGGGCTGGGACAAGTCTGGACTGAAACGCAAAACGGTGTGGTGGTGACAAATGGGCTGTTCAGCGTCATCCTCGGCTCCGTCACACCAATTCCGCTCAATGCCTTCGAGGGTCAGACCTGCTATCTCGGAATCGCCGTTGACGGCGGGGCACAGCTTTCACCATTGCATCCGATGGTGAGTACGCCCTACGCGTTCCGCGCCGACATCGCCGGCAGGGCATCGCTTGGCGGAGGCTGGTCTGATGGCACGAACGTCTGGCTTGAGAATTTTGACAAGAAAGTCGGAATCGGCACTATGACGCCAAGCTATAAACTCGATGTCGTCGGTACGGCGCGTGCCTCGGATTCGCTGATCGGTTCTAAGCTGCGGCTCGGTTCGCCGTCAGATGATGGCCGCCTCAACCTCTATGGCAACCAAACCGCCGGTCCGGCGTTGACGTTACGGGAATTCAGTAACGGCGGTGGAGCCCTTGAACTCTTCCACAGCGACGGATCAACTATAGATTATCTGGCGGCCGACGGTGACGGCAGCGGCGGCTATATGTCTGTGCGACGCAGCATGCTTGACTACGGCTTGATCATGGACGGAAACTACAGCGGCAGCAACAACCCTCGCATCTCGATTCTCGGCGCCGACCGCTCGGTCCTCTTCAACCTGGACGATAGCGGCGATTCTTCGGTAATGCTGCCTACCGGGTCAATCAGTCACATCGAATGCCGTAATGAAGCGGGCATCTCCAACGCAGAACGCTCGACCGGATCAGTCTCTCTTCCAGACGGAGTGGTTACGACTGTACTGACCCGCAGTTGCTATTTCCCTACCGACGGTTGGGTGGCTGTGATAGGAACCTGCAGTTACGACTTCTGGCATACCAGTGGTGAAACCGAGGAGTTTACATTTGCTGTGTCGAATGTCGCAGGCACTATTCCCGCCGACCAAGGGTTTCTCCGAAGGTGCTCCAGTGGTTGGTCGACCTACAATTTCCGTGAGTTCGCAACGATACACGGATACTTCTCGGTCGATGCCGGGCAGCAGTCACTCTATCTGTTGGGCAAGGCTGCATTCGTTGACGGCGCCTTTGTAAATGACGCCCAGTTGACGATCATGTTCTTCCCAACCAATTACTTCTGGTTGGGCAAAGGGGATTACGCAGATAATCCGGGACAAGAGGAGATCGACCAACAGACGCAGTCGCGCATTGATGCTGAAGTTGCCAAGTTGCGAGTCGAGTTCGAAGCCAAGCTCGAGCAAATGCGAGTCGAAATGGAAAAGCAGCTAAAGACAGCGGACTTCAACGGCAAGAAGTGAGCCTCGCACCGGATCGCACGCAATCAACAGGCGGACCCGAATCAGGTCCCTGAGCAGCATAAAAAACCCGGAGCCAGTCCTGACTCCGGGTTTCATTATAAGTCAGATCTCTTACTACTCTCTTAACACGGTGGTGGCGCTTCGCCCTGCGCCAGACATCAATAGAAGGTGATTTTAATTGGAACGGGACGGCGCAGCTCACTTGCGCATTTGCTCCACCAGCTTGCGATTATAGAACTCGAGAACGGAGTTGCGGTGAAGCAATCCGACGACTTTGCGGCTGCCGTTCGCCAGAACCGGCAAGACTCGTGCCCCGGTCAGGTTCAGGCGACCCATTACCGTCTCCAGGTTGTCATTGTCGGACACGAATGCACTCTCGCTCTTGATGACGTCGCCCGCGACAATAGCCTGGCCAAGTTCACGATAAGCCAGAATTGAGCGTAGATCGCTAAGAGAAGCCATTCCCTCGAGGTTGCCGGCGGAATCAATTACGACGACTTCGCGCTGATCCGATTGTTCAAGAAGCGCCAGTAATTCATCGACGGAAGTTCCGGCGGGTATCGCAGCGAAGTTGCGATCCATCACTTCTTCCACCCGAACTGACTTGAGAATGTTGACGTCGCGTCCGGCCCGCAGGTCAATTCCGCGCCTGAATAGCTTCACGGTGTAAATCGAATGCGAGAACATTCCCCGCGCGACGATCGACGCCACAGCTACCGTTAACATCAGCGGCAGGATGATGTGATAGTCACCGGTCATCTCGAAAACGATCATCAGCGCCGTCATTGGTGCGTGCGTCGTTCCTGCCACTAGTCCCGCCATCCCGACCAGCGCATACGCGCCCGGAGCAGCAGTAACGCCCGGAATTACCAGTTGCGCTGCATACCCGAATGTGCCCCCGGCCATAGCACCGATAAACAACGAGGGCGCAAAGATCCCTCCCGAGCTGCCGGAACCCAGTGTCAGCGATGTTGCAACAATTTTCAGAAAAATCAACGGAATAAGCAGCGCCAGCGCCATGTTGTTGTGAAGCGTCAGAGTGATCGTCTCGTATCCGTCAGCGAGCACTTGCGGATAAAGGAATGCGATGATGCCAAGCAACAACCCGCCCAACGCCGGCTTCAACAAGTCTGCCATCTTGAACTTCTCGAACATGTCTTCGAAGAAGCTAAGCGTCCGGGTAAACAACACCGCGACACTTCCCAGTGCGCCGCCCATCAACACATAGAGCGGCAGTTCCCACGCCGATGCCAGTTCGTATGGTGGCACTTCAAATGCCGGGTGGTTTCCCAGAATACTGCGGCTAAGCACCGATGCTAATACGGAGGATATCAGAACCGGCGAAAATGTGCTGATCGCGAAGTCTCCAAGAATAACCTCCACCGAGAATAACACTCCGGCAATCGGGGCGTTGAATACCGCCGAAATGCCGGCCGCAGCTCCACAACCGACTAATATCTTGACTCGCTCGCTCGAAAGACCGAAGAACTGCGCAACCGTCGAACCAAGCGCCGATCCGATCTGCACGATCGGACCCTCACGCCCGGCCGAGCCGCCCGATCCGATGCATATTGCCGAGGCTACTGTTTTTGCCAGCGCTACTCGCGGTCGAATTATTCCGCCGAGACGAGCTACCGCGTTCATGACTTCAGGAACGCCATGGCCCTTTGCTTCCTTGGCAAAATGGAAAACGATCGGACCGACTAATAAGCCGCCCAACATGGGAATGATCGGTGTCCAGAAGTGGAATCCGGCTCCACCGAGCGCACTGGACAAGAGCTGGTCTGTCATGCCGAAGAACAACCGATTGAAATAACGAATCAGCGCCGTGAACCCAATCGCGCCCAGTGCCGTGAAAATTCCGACCGCCGCTGCCATCAATAACAGCGCATTCGTCCCGCGGATTCCAACACGTTCGAGAGACTTTAGTGCATCACGACCTGCTCGCATAGCCGCAAAGTAACCTGACGCGGTCACTCGTCAACGTTTAAATGAGAAATTGGCGAACTTGTCTCATCATCCAGTGCCCAAAACAAAACCGGGAGCCTATTCTGACTCCCGGTACATTCTCTCAATTTGATACTACTTCACTAACAGGGTGCCGGTCCGCCCGAGAAGACGTAGTTGATTAAATAGACCGCGTCGGAAATATTGACCGAGCCGCTACAGTCGGCATCGCCAGCCGCCATTGGATTCGGCGCCGGTCCGCCGTTGAACACATAGTTGATGATGTAAACCGCATCGGAAATATTCACGGTGCCGGAGTTGTCGGCATCGCCGGACAAATATGGCGCCGGCGCGATTCGGAATTTGATCAACTCGGTCTCGTTACCGCCGGTGGTACCGGTCGCGCGAATCGAAACTTGCACAGTGCCGGTGTCGACCGGTGTGCCGCTGATGATTCCGTTCGAGGTGTTCAGCGTTAAGCCGCCGGGCAGCGTACCCGAGATGATGCTGTAGGTATACGGCGCCGTTCCGCCGCGCACGGTCAGCGTGTCGGCGTACGGTTGATATTGGTCGCCATCTTCAAGTGTGTCATAAATGATGTGAACCGCATAGGTTTCCGTCATCGTCGTCTTGAGAATCCAGTCGTTGCGATCAATACTCACGGAAAGCGGCGGCAACGAGGTTCCGGTCAGGTCGAACACATAGTCCTGATCGCGCAATGTATTCGGAACTTCAAAGTCGTAATTGGTGCCGTTGTTGACCGTGATATCGACATTGTTCATGCGAAACACTGTGGGGCTCGTCGTCTGGTATTGACGAACATGCACATAAACCCGGAATGACGTCGGAGATGTCTGATCGTACGTGTAGGACATCGCATATTTCGGGAAGTACGTACCATAGATCCAATCCTGGAAGAACGGATGAAGATCCATGCCGGTAACTTCTTCGCAAAGATCGCGGAAGTCTTCGGTCGAAACATCTTTCCACTTGTATCTCGGATCGTCGTAGTAGGTCTGCAGGATGTTGAAGAATGCCGCATCACCGACAACGCCGCGGAGCATATGCAACACCCACGCGCCCTTGTCATAGACCCGGCTCGAGAAGATCGTCCAGACACCGGTAGTGTCGGTGCAGTAGATTGTCCCGCCCGAGGTGTAACGCATGCTGTTCATGTAACTGCGCAGATCGTTAAACCCGCCGAGACTTTCAAACCACAGCGCTTCCGTGTAGGTCGCAAACCCCTCGTTCATCCAAATATGATGCCAGTTGCGGCAGGTGATCATGTCACCCCACCACTGGTGTCCCATCTCGTGAACGATAATACCCTGCCCAAAGGTATTGTTCATGATCGAAGTATTGGTCTGGTGCTCCATTGCGCCGCCCCAGTTGAACATCGACATCGCGTATTTTTCTTCGACAAACGGGTAGAGGCCAAACAGGCGCGAAAGCGTGTCGAGCATCGATACAGTCGGTGCATAGCCGGCTTGCGCTGATCCCAACTGCGACGGATAAACCCAGTAGTCGACCGGCATCGAGTCACTCACGCTGTAATTCCACCACTCGCGCCAATACGAATAGTTCGACATCGCCAGGCTCACCAGGTAGGTCGTGATCGGGTAGCGATTGCGCCAATAAGTCGTTCGTGTTCCGTTACCGTTGTCGATATTGCCGAGCAGGCTGCCGTTGGAACTGCAGAACAGATTGCTGGGATAGGTAATGATGATATCCACCGAATCGGCTTTGTCATCCGGATAATCCTTGCACGGCCACCAGGTTCGCGCCAGATACGGTTCGGAGAGGGTGGTGACCACCGGATTACCGGCGTAAGTCTCAAACGAAAATGCCTGGAATCCACCTTCGACGGGATGTCCCTGGTAGTATGTCGACACAGTAAACGCTTCGCCGGTGTTTTTCGTGCTTGGCAGGTTTGCCGTAACCAGGTTACCACTGCGCGTGAAAGTCGCCAAAGCGCCGTCAACCCTAACCGAGTCGACCGTCAAATTGGAATACAGGTCAACTTCACAAAATGTAACATTGTCCTGCGTCGCCGTTGAGGTCATATCGACGCGGCCGACGATGATTTCCGTCGAAATGTTTACATTGAGATCGATGCGATAGAATTTTACATCATACTGGTACTGCGTCGGCAGCGCGCCCATGATCCCAAGTTGCTCCTGTGATTCGCGCTGTTTGGCCAGTCGTTGTGCTTTGGCGAGCCTTTCCTGTTCGCGGTGCTCGCGCGATTCCTTAATCGCCTGTTCAATCGGTATCTTCTCAAATTCGCGCGCAGCGGCGAATGAAGAGAACATCAAAAGCATGGCGAGTGTCGCCATGAAAATCGGCACGAATTTACGCGTTAAACGGGATTTGGCAGGCACACATTCCTCCTGTATCTGCTCCAAGATGCTCGCGCTGAAGTTGGTTAATGATCTGTGGATTATAGACTTATGGCCTAATGGCACGTGGTTCCTTACCTTGGCTCCGGTGTGAAGTAGCTTAATTATCGGCGAACGATGCTCCGTTCGACACCGAAATTATTATGGATTAATATAGCGATTTCGGCGAATTAGTCAAGTAGCGGCTTGACCTTCTCATATCAGCGCCGCATGAAACGGTGGCGGCCTGCCAAGTTATTCATACCACAACAATTGACAATTACGTCACGTTAAACATTAGAAGGTTTGGCTTTAGGAATCGGCTGCTATGGCGCTCGTCACACCAACTGCTCGCAAGCGTTGAGCTTCAACTCTTGATCGATTCGGATCACGTATTCCTTCCCTGATCCGCGTCCATGGTGCAGGTGCGGCCCTAATCATCTAATTGGCATCGTCCTGACTTCGCGACACTGACGCAGTTCGGGTTTCCTTGTGAAAGCAGCGGTGATGCAGGAGGTTATGTCGTGAAGCAGACGTACCAATCAATGACCTTTGTGCTTGTAGTCTTTGGTCTGGCAATCCTGACGATTTGGACCGGCTGCAGCGACAAGGCACAACCTGCAGATCCCGAGGAAGATCCGGCTTGTTCCGTAGAACCGCTTGCTGCGATGGACTTCGGTAATATTACTCTTGGTCAGGCTTCTACAACAAAATCATTTAGCATCACAAATACTGGCGGTGGCACTCTTGCTGGATCAATAAGCGCCAGTTGTGACGATTTCGAAATTACCTCCGGAAGTGGAAACTACTATTTGACGAATGGTCAGTCGATTGCTGCTACTGTGCGCTTTGTTCCCAAATCCCAGGGAACAAAGACTTGTACTATTGTGACCGGGACCGCGTGCGATGTAAGCATCAGTTGCAGCGGGACTGGCGTGCCTGAACCGCCGGTCTGCAATGTTAGTCCGGCGACACCGCTGGATTTTGGCAGTATTCAAATTGGTCAAACTTCTCTGACTCAATCTTTCACAATAACCAACACGGGCGGGGGCACTTTGAGCGGAACGGTAAGCGAGACCTGTGACGATTTTGACATCGCCGCAGGTAGCGGAGAATACAATCTCACGCATGGACAGGCGACAACAGTAACTGTGCAGTTCACGCCCCAGTCCGAAGGAACAAAGACTTGCACCATCGAAACCGGAGCCTCGTGCGAAACAGATATTTCTTGCAGCGGAATCGGAACTCCAGTTCCGCCGGTATGCAGCGTTAGTTCGGAGACGGCGCTCGATTTCGGTCAAATCCAAATTAATCAGGTGTCGGAGCCGCAGTCATTCACGATAACAAACATCGGCGGCGGAACTTTGGCTGGCACAGTAAGCGTTGATTGCGCGGAATTCGAAATAATCGCCGGCGGCGGCGATTACAGCCTTCCAAGTGGCGAGTCGGTAACCGTAACGATACGCTTTGTGCCGCAATCCGAAGGGACAGAAAACTGCACCATCGGAATTGGAGCATCGTGCAGTCTGGACTTGGCCGTCAATGGAACCGGAACCGCGATTCCACCCGAGTGCAGTGTCGATCCGATAACCCCGCTGGACTTTGGCAACATTCAGGTTGGTCAAGAGTCGATAGCGCAGTTCTTCACTATCACGAACACCGGCGGTGGGATTCTCTCGGGCATTGTAGGTGAAAGTTGTCCCGACTTCAAGATAATGGCCGGCAATGGAGGCTACGATCTGACGAGCGGACAGTCGGTAACAATTGCTGTACAGTTTGCGCCACTGTCCGAAGGTACAAAGGACTGCGTAATTCAGACCGGCGCTCCTTGCAGTGAGGACATTTCTTGCAGTGGTACTGCCGGTCCAATTCTGCCCATCTGCAGTATCAGTTCGCTGGATCCGCTGGGATTCGGGAACATTCAGGTCGGTCAAGCTTCACCGTCTCAATCTTTCACAATAACGAACACAGGTGGCGGCACTTTGAGTGGAACCGTGAGTGAAAACTGCGCCGACTTCGAGATTACAGCGGGAACCGGAAACTACAATCTGACCAGCGGACAATCGGTAACTGTAAGTGCACGGTTTGTACCGAAGTCCGAGGGAGCCAAGAGCTGCACTATCGAGACGGGCACCGCATGCAATGAGGATATATCCTGCAATGGAACCGGAACCCCGATTCCGCCCATCTGCAGTATCAGTCCAGCGACGCCTTTGAATTTTGGCAACGTTGAAGTTGACTCTACTTCCCAGTCACAGTCCTTCACTATCACGAATATTGGTGGGGGAATTTTGAGTGGAACGGTAAGTGAAAGTTGTCCCGACTTCGAAATTACTTCCGGAGGAGGAACTTATAATCTGATAAATGGAGAGTCTGTAACAGTTGGTGTGCGGTTTGTGCCGCAATCCGAAGGCTTGAAGAACTGCACTATCGAGGCTGGAGCCTCATGCAATGCGGATATACCCTGTAGCGGAACCGGAGTTCCGATTCCGCCGGTTTGCAGTGTCGTTCCAGCCACTCCCTTGACCTTTGACAACGTTCAAGTCGGTTCGGCTTCCGCCACCAAGTCGTTTGTTATCACAAATACCGGTGGTGGAACCTTGAGTGGAACAGTGAGTGAAATCTGCACCGACTTCCAAATGACCGCCGGAAGCGGGCCTTACAACCTCGCAACAGGTCAGTCAGTGACAGTTTCGGTGCGTTTTGTACCCTTGTCGGAAGGAACCAAATCCTGCACAATCGAAACCGGAGCCTCATGCAGTGCTGATATTTCCTGCAGTGGAACCGGTGCGTCAATTCCGCCGGTTTGCAGTGTGACTCCTGTGACTCCCCTGGATTTCGGTAGTGTTCAGTCAGGCCAAGCTTCGTCGATACAGTCTTTCAACATCACGAACATCGGTGAAGGTACCTTGAGCGGCACTGTGAGTGAGAATTGCGCCGACTTCGAAATCACGGCCGGAGGCGGCGCCTATGACCTCACCAACGGCCAATCGGTGACGGTTTCCGTGCGTTTTGTACCACAGTCCGAAGGAACAAAATCCTGTATAATTGAGACTGGAGTCTCATGCGGTACGGACATTTCCTGCAGCGGTATCGGAACATCGATTCCCCCGGTCTGTAGTGTGACTCCTTCGTCCGCCCTTGATTTCGACAGCACTCAATTGGGTCAGGCCTCATCAACACAATCCTTCGATATCACCAACACCGGTGGCGGTATTTTGAGTGGCATCGTGAGCGTGAATTGTGCTGATTTTGAGATAACCGCCGGAAGCGGGGCTTACAACCTGGCAAATGGACAGTCTGTAACCGTAAGCGCGAGGTTTGTCCCGCAATCTGAAGGCGCGAAGTCCTGCACAATCGAGACCGGCGTCGCATGCAGTACCGACATTACCTGCAATGGCGTGGGCGTGCTGCCCCCGATCTGCAGCATCGATTCCGAACTTCGTCGCCTTGATTTTGGAGACATCCTTGTTGGTGATAGTTCAAACACGTCGTCCTTTACCATCACGAATACCGGCGCCGGCATCCTAAGTGGGACGATAGGCCAATTACCGGGAGCCGATGATAGATGCGAGAGTTTTGAAATCGTCTCGGGCGGCGGATCTTATGATCTCTCCGCCGGTCAGTCGAGGACGGTCCAGATTCGTTTTTCCCCACAATCCGAGGGAATTCAAGAGTGTCACATCGGCGTTGGCAGTGCATGTGGAGAGTCCATCGTCTGCGTTGGAACGGGTGCACTTCCGCCCGCGTGTGGTCCAGTGCCCGACACACTTGATTTTGGAACCGGGGAGGCCGAAAAATGTTCGCGGACTCTCACGTTGACAATCTCGAATATCGGCGGAGGAACACTGACTGGATCAGTAATCGAAGACTGCGCTGATTTTAGAATCGTTGAAGGTGATGGATCGTACAGTCTTCCGGCTGGAGGCCTGGTGCAAGTGAAAATTCGCTTCTGTCCCCAATCACCAGGATTGAAGACTTGTACTCTGGTAACCGGCTGCTCTGCGAATGTTTTTCTAACTGGATTCGCCTCCGATGATTAGGGTTCTTGTCCGCAGGTGTGAAGTGCAGATTCCAAGTCGGTAGAGGCTCATCGCAATGCGCCGAGTCGTCGGCTTCGAGTAAGAAGTCTTGATCCGCTGCGCTGCGTTCCTTATCCCTTTACGACACCCAACGGCGCCACAGTTCTCCCATACACCTCATTCAGCACCTGCGCCAAGCCGGTGTAAATCGCCGACAGACCGCAGATAATCCCTTCAAATCCGGCGACGCGGGTGATAGCCGCATTGTCAGTCGCATCCGCAAGCGCCAATAGCCAGAA
>CAUJJY010000222.1 GCA_963205155.1 Candidatus Zixiibacteriota bacterium
TCGCCTTGTCCGATTAATCGGGACTAATCTCTGCGGACCCGATACCACCACTTTGTCGATCACAGTCACGGATAAACCAAATGCGTCCTTCACAGCTACGCCGCTCTCCGGTTCGGCGCCGCTTCTTGTCAATTTCAATGGCAGCGTAACCAACCCTGCTACCAGTTGGACTTGGAATTTTGGCAATGGCGCTTCTGCTCATCGCGAAGACACACTCTACACATATGATACACCCGGCGTCTATTCGGTCGATTTCACCGCTACCAATGACTGCGGCCCCGGCACGACTGCCTCCCAGCCAAACTACATTAGAGTTTCCGGTTTCGATATGACGCTGGCCTCCGCCGATACCGTGTCTAACAACTTCCGCAAGATTTACACCGTGCAGGTCGACACCATCTTCGGTTTGTATAATCGCCGCGTCAATCTCGCCGCCACCATCATCCCGTCCAATCCGCGCCGTGGTCGCGCGACCGTGACACTCAATAAATCGCAGGTCGCCGTTCCGGAGCAGTTCATCGCAACTGTAGTCATGGATTCAGTGCTCGCGGCAGGGGACTACCAACTGCGGATCATCGGCACATCGACCGCGAATCTGCCGATTGATACGATTACGTTCAACTTCCGCTCTAACCCGATTCCGATCGCATCAATCGCACCGCTGACGCTCGATTTCGATTCCGTTCAGGTTGACGAATTCGAAATCGACACCGTCGTCGTCACCAACCAGATTACCAACCCCTTCGCCAGTGTCCTGTCATTGGCAGTTTTCAACGTCACCAGTGACAACCCGGCATTCGTGCCATTGGCGACAGCGACAACAACGTCGTTGCTCCCCGGGGCTTCATTCAACATTCCGGTCCGCTTCGACCCCGAAGTCGTTCAGGACTACGCAGGGACCCTGCAGATTCAAACCAATGATCCGGTAAACGAATTCTTCGAGGTCAGCCTCGTCGGCATCGGGATCCCCGAGCGCAAACCGCCCAAGATAGTCACGACTGCTCCGCTTTCCGACGCTGATCAAATATTGGTCGGCTCGTCGATCACCATCGACATCTCCGAGCCGCTCGATATTGGCACGTTGGTTCCATCACCGCTGGTCGTCCGCTCCAAGCGTTTGAATCTGTTGCTTGGCGGCACCTTGAGTAGCATCAATGAGAATACCCGCCTGCAGTTCATACCGACCGGTAAGCTGCCTGCCTATGACACGATCGAGGTCCGCCTCAACGGCACGGTCGAAGACCTCTCCGGAAACTCCCTTGATGGCAATAATAACGACATCGCCGAGGGTACTCCACTCGACGATTACAACTTCCGTTTTGTCACCGGACCCGCTGTCTTCCCCGGCGACTGCAACAATGATGGCAGGGTGAACGAGATGGACATCCTCCCGCTCGGTATCTTCTTCGCCGTTGAAGGTCCGCGCCGGGATCTGTTCGGCGAAGGCAACAGCTTCGCCGCCAAACAGGCCATCGAGTGGAGCGACAAACGCGCTACTTATGCCGACGCCAACGGCGACGGCGTTGTCGATGTTACCGATCTGCTGGTCATATCCACCAATTGGGAATTGACTCATCCCTCTGCGTCACCGCTCAACTACGGCGACTTGATTCTCGCCGAATATGCCGAGGGCTTCCGCCAATTGCGTCCGTCGCTGATCAGCTTTGCCGGCACCGACCGCGGTGACCGCATGCTTGAGTTGGTCAATTCGCTGGCGTCTGATATAGTTCTGCCCAAGGAGTTTTCGCTTCTGCAAAACTTCCCGAATCCGTTCAATCCGCAGACCAGCATCAGCTACGCATTGCCCGAGGGCGTGAATGTCCGCGTTACGATTCACAATATCCTCGGCCAGCGCGTGCGCATGCTCGTTGATTCCTATCAGGAACCGGGATTCAAGAATGTTGTCTGGGATGGCACCGACGAAAATGGCCGCCAGGTTTCGTCCGGTCTCTATTTCTACCGCCTTGAAGCTGGCGAATTCGTCTCTGTCCGCAAAATGATGAAACTGCAGTAACAAACATTCCAATCTTTCGGTAGGTCAGACATTCTTGTCTGACATCGCGCTGCACTTCCGTATCCACCCATTTGCGGAGTTTCGTCAGGTCTTGATTTCGCGCGCATGATCGCCGAGGTTCTTGTCGGGTGTTTCTGCGCGAGATTGTGACCTGACGACCGTTCACAACTTCCCCCCAAACCTCGACCATTATAACTCCACATTTAATTTCCGTAACCCCTTGCATAAATTTTAGTTGACTTAATTAAGACTATTCCGATATACTCGAACCGGGTATGGCGAAATACCTGTTTGAGTAACTTTTGCGGTGCAAGGATGCACACATCTCGTGAGAGGATGGAGCCAAAGCTACTTCTGTAGTTCTTTTAAACATTCCATAATCCGGATTGGGGGGATTTATGGACAACGGTAAGTTCAAAGACAAAATTCTGATCTGCGTTGATTGCAAGGAAGAATTTGCGTTCACAATCGGTGCTCAAGAGTATTTCGCCGAGCGAGGGTTCACCGAGGATCCGAAACGTTGTCGTACCTGCTATGCTGAATACAAAAAGAAGCAGGCAAGTCGCGGCGACAAAAAACCTACGCGCGGACTGCCAATGGATGTCGAAATGGAGGATGCTCCATTCCGATTTCCCGACAGTGACGTGATGGATTCGGTTCCGGGTGAAAGACCAAACGTCGAATAGGGGTCCTGAAGGAGCATTACAGGACCCCTACTCGGAAACCAGGGGTGTTACTTCAATAGCAGCATTTTGCGGCTGATTGATGCCTCTTCCGTGACAAGTTCGTACATGTAGACTCCGGAGGCCAGCGGCGAACCGCCGTTATTGGGCTTCCAGGTTATCGCATGCGTGCCTGCCGGCAGGTATCCATCCACCAGCTCTTCAATCTTCTCTCCGAGAATATTGTAGACCGTCAACCGTACAACGCCCGACTTCGGCAGATCAAAACTAATCCGCGTCGAAGGGTTGAATGGATTCGGGAAATTCTGATCGAGTGAATAGGTTACCGGAAGCACATTATCAAATGTGTAGTCGTCGGCGTCGGCGATTAAACTCACCGCCAGGTCGGCAGACATCGTCGCCGCCGAAGCCGAGATATTCGTGATCGACACCAACGTTCCGGTGCTGTTGTAATCATCAGAATTCGGGGTCGAGGCATTGCTGAACGACGACTTCGCCGTCGATCCCGGGAATGGATCGCCACTGTCGCCGTTGTCGAGCTTCTTTTCTAGTTCATACAATCCATCTGCCTGC
>CAUJJY010000223.1 GCA_963205155.1 Candidatus Zixiibacteriota bacterium
TCCAAAATTTTTGGCGAAAATGTAGACAAAGTTCGCCGCCGCTTGGGCCGCTACTTAGCACTCCAGCATCCTGCAAATGCCGATATCGTCATCTCCGTTCCCGACTCATCCAACACGGCGACGCTCGGGTTCTCGGAGCAATCGAAAATTCCTTTCGAGTTCGGCCTGATTCGCAACCACTACGTAGGGCGAACATTCATTGATCCGAAGCAGGAAATCCGGGATCTTGATGTCAAAGTTAAGTTCAATGCCGTGAAGGGCGTGCTCAAGGATAAACGCGTCGTTGTCGAGGACGATTCTATCGTCCGCGGAACGACCATGAAAAAACTAATCAAAATGATTCGCGAGGCCGGCGCCAAAGAGATCCACTTGAGAATCTCGTCGCCACCGATCATCTCCCCTTGCTTCTATGGAATCGATATGCCGACGAAGAAGGAACTGGTGGCCTCTAATATGACCGTTGAAGAGATCGGCAAGTGGTTGGGAGTAGATTCGATCGGCTATCTCTCCATCGACGCGATGCTCTCGATGCATTCTCTGCCCAAAGAGAACTTCTGTGTCGCCTGCTTCTCTGGGAAATACCCGACCACCATTGCCAACAAGAACGGCAAACTGCTGTCTGCGCGTAACGGCAAGTCCACCGAAAGCCCGAGGGCGGAGTTCGTCAAGCGTACTCGCAAAGCCAAGGTAACGGCTTAATCTCATTCCTATCCCCGAGAGAGATCAGTTCCGATGCGTGGCAAGTTCACGCAGTTTCTGCGCTGAAGCGTGGTGTTCTAATTGAGAGAGAAGATCGTCAGTCCGTCGAACGGATACCAACGCTGCGGATAAATGCCGATCGCGAAGACGGCAATCACTGCCACCAGCAGAGCGATGACGAGGAAGGCCGGTAGTGCTGGGACCAAGACCGGTTTCGCTTCCGGGTCCGACATGAACATCTTCACGACGACACGCAGATAGTAGTAAACCGAAACCAACGAATTCATCACTGCGAGGATGACAATGGCGTAGTGGCCATCGATAACCGCGGACTTGAACAAGACGAACTTGCCCATAAATCCCGCAGTCGGCGGAAATCCCGCCAGCGAAATCAAGAACACTGTCAAGAGGATTGCCAGAAGTGGTTTTGTACGTCCGAGACCAGAGTAGTTGTCGATCGAAGTAACTTCTTCATGCGCACTGCTGGCATCGATCTGGCTGATGATCATGAAGGCGCCCAGATTCGTAACAGCGTAACAGAGCAGGTAGAGCGCCGCTGCCGAGGCCGATTCTGCCGTACCGACAACGAGGGCGATCATTATGTATCCAGCATGGGCAATCGAAGAGAAGGCCAACATGCGTTTGATGTTGTTCTGCCGAATCGCCATGATGTTGCCGACTGTCATAGTCAGTACAGCGAGAATCCAGAACAGCGGCTCAAGTACCGCCTGCATGTCCTGGAATCCGAAGCTAAAGATGCGAAGCAGGGCCGCAAAGGCGGCCGCTTTGGGTCCAGCAGACATAAATCCGGTGACCGGCGCTGGAGCTCCTTCGTAGGCATCTGCCGCCCACATATGGAACGGCACTGCAGCAATTTTGAATCCGAGTCCGACGATTAGCAATGCGGCGCCGATCAGCAAGAAGGAATCGACTCCACCACCCTGCTGGAAATGCTTGACGACATCCATTGCTTCGAAGGAGCCGGTGGTGCCGTAGATAAACGCAATACCAAACACCGTGAAGCCTGTGGCAAACGCGCCGAGCAGAAAATACTTTATAGAAGCTTCGGTTGAACGCAGTTGTGTTCGCGCAAATCCGGCGAGAACGTAAAGCGCCACCGACATGATCTCCAAACCGAGGAACATGACGAGTAAATTCGAAGTCGACGCCATTACCATCATGCCATCAGTCGAGAAGAGGATTAACGGGTAGAACTCGCCGTGATTATTGTCCTTCTTCTTGAGATAGTCGATGGACATGAAAATTGTGAGGATAGCGCCGAGGATAAAAATCAGGTTGAAGAACTGGCTGAAATCATCAGCGAGGAACATTCCGCCGAATGTGCTCGACTTCACCCCTATCTGCTGCGAGGCGAAATAGAGGGCGACGATCAAGCCGATCCAACTGAAGTGTCCGACGATTTCCTGTTTCTTTTCGGAGAGGAACGGCTCAAGCAACATCGCCAGCAGTGCAACAATACACACACTTAGCGAAGGCGCCAGCAACCACCAATCGACATTTCCGAATTGCATTCTCTTCTACCGTTCTCTCTCATGACGGCAACTGCCGTCGATCAATATCCTCAAGAACCGCCGAAACCGACAGTAACCTTATCGTTTTCCACGATCACCGGTACCCGTTTGGAACCACCCTGAATTCGCTGCGCTTCTTCCGCAGCACCGGGTACGTTATGAACGTCAATTTCCTCAAACTCCACGCCGCGATTGCGAAAGTCTTCCTTCGCCGCAGCGCAGTATGGACATCCGACCTTGGTATATATCTTTGCGGTCATCTTCGTTACTCCGCCGTCTTCATAGAAGTATTGATGACCCATGCTGGAGTAGCCTTAGCCTCAAACTCGAGTGCCAGGCTGGTCTTGCGCAATTGTGCTTGTTCGATGAGATTAGTAACCGACGGCTCCATCATATTCAGAAACGGCTTGGGAT
>CAUJJY010000224.1 GCA_963205155.1 Candidatus Zixiibacteriota bacterium
CTTCTGTAGCAATCCAAACTCCCAGCGCCGTCATCAGAACTGACGAGATAATTTGATAGGGAATTCCCAGCGGAAACAAGAACCACGCAATCACGACTCCCGGTATCGTGCCCGTTGTGCCAGGTATGGTCGGCGATAGCCCGAACCCAAAGCCAGTGGCCATCATCTTAATCAGGAAATTTCTCAAAACACCTACTTCATGGTGTTGCGCAGGAGGTAGTAACTCCGGCGCAAGTAATCAATTCCGGTACCGACCGTAATTACGACGGTAGCGAGCATCAGCCAGAAAATGATCCGATCCGGCATCGTTGATTGTAGCCAGGCCGATTCAATTTTCAACGGCGGAAGAAATGTACGCAAGTTGATAATCAACATGATAACAGTAATCGATGTCATTTGCAGGAAGGTTTTGATCTTGGCCGGAAGCGAAGGCGTAATCAGCGCCCCGCGATAAGCCGCCAGCGTCCGCAACCCGGTGATAAGAAACTCCCGCAGGATGATCAACAGTACCATCCACATCTGGACATAGCCCAGCACTACGAACGCAATAAAAGCCAGTGAAATGAGAATCTTGTCGGCCAGCGGGTCGAAAAACTTTCCGAAGCTCGTGGAGATATTGTACTTACGGGCATAGTAGCCGTCAAAAAGATCAGTCAAAGCCGCCACAATAAAGAGAATCATCGCCCAGAACTTCGCCCAGACATCATCAACAATAACCAGTGCCATAAACACCGGCGCAAGCACGATGCGGACCATGGTCAGGAAATTCGGAAGATTCACGCAGCTCCCTCGATTTCAGACTCCCTTCTGAAGGCCGGGATTTTCAGACTTGCGTGAATGTACGATGGAAGAGCGAACGGGTCAATGAATTATCGCGAATTCAGAACTTCCCGCGACCGCAGAGATTATTGAAAGAGCCCTCAGGACTGTCATTCTGAGCGTAGCGAAGAATCTGTTAGCCGATCACGCAACAAAGGGAGCAGATCCTTCGCCCGCGTGGCGGCTCAGGATCACACTATCGGGGCTCCTCGACAGACCCGCTGATAAAGGGAAAGAGGGTGAGGGCATGTCCCTCTCACACCTGCTTCCTCACAATCGCCCGGCTCGGCGTTGGTCTCTTGACAACTTCAAATCCCGCCTGCTCAAAAGCGCTCGGCACACCCGTAAATGCAAATGCATCCGGCATCAATCCCTTGCGCGAAATCACCGGGTATCCTTCGACCATTCGCCCGCCCGACTTCTTCACAAAAGCCGTCGCCGCCTTAATCAATCTCACAGCAACTCCCTGGCGTCGATACTCCTTGTCGACGAACAGGCACACAATCGACCACACCGGAACATCGTCAATCGGCTTCAGCGTCCGCGAACTTTCCAAACCCGGAAACTCTTCGCGCGGTGCCACCGAGCACCAACCGATAGCCGTCTCGCCGTCAAAAGCCAATATCCCCGGCACGACTCCGGAATCAATCGCCTTCTTGAGTAGTCGCCTGTTACCGTCGCCCTGATTCGCTTTCCATACCGATCGTTTAAGCCGCCACCACATGCACCAACAGCCGGCGCAGGCGCCGCGCTCGCCGAACAACTCGACGAGACTTTTCCATTCCGACTTCGTTGCCGGCCGGAAGGTAATCTTGGACTTGGATGATTTTGTTTTGGTCATAGACAATTCAATAATGATATTCCTACTGTCGGCGCCATCACTTTTTGCGCCGCCTTATCCGCCGCCAAGTCTCTTCATTGACAAAGCCCCTCCATTTATGTAGATTCGGCGCGGTTACAAACATGATATTCAAGGAGGAACGCCTTTGCAGAGTCTGAAGGGTAAGGTCGCCTTGGTGACGGGCGGCACCAAAGGTATCGGTAAAGCCGTGGCTGTGCGCCTGGCGCAGGCTGGTGCGGATGTCGCAGTGAACTACTTTCGCAGTCGCGACACAGCGGATGAGACCGTCGCAGAACTAAAAGCGCTTGGCTCGGACGCAATCGCCATCCGCTCCAACGTCGGCAAACACGAACTGCTGCATAAGATTTTCGACGAAATCCGCGAAAAATACGGTCGGCTCGACATTCTCATCTCCAATGCCGCTCTCGGGCTGTATACCGATGCATTGAAGATCGATGACAAAGCCTGGGATCTCTCCATGCACACTAATGCCCAGGCATTCTTACTGTGCGTGCAGCACTGCATCGACATGATGCCGACCGGATCGCGCATTGTCTCGCTTTCGTCGCTTGGATCGCATCGCTATATCAATGGCTACTCCGCGATCGGCGTCTCCAAAGCCGCGGTTGAATGCCTAACCAAATACCTCGCCTATGAACTTGCCCCCAAGCGCATCAACGTCAACTGCGTATCGGGCGGATTTATTGACACCGACGCCTTGAAAATATTCCCTTCCTATGATGAAATGTTCAAGGAAGTCGTTCGCCGCACACCGTTTGGACGTGTCGGAACTCCTGACGAAGTCGCCGGAGTGGTGTTTTTCCTGTGCACCGAGGATGCCCGCTGGATCACTGGCCAGACGATCATTGTCGACGGCGGTTATACGCTCGCATAATCGCGTCACGAATGAGACTCTGTTGTATAATCGGGTGTGTTCACATCTCCCTCACCAGTCAGGGTGAAGCCCTGCATTCTTCTCGGAAAGGATTTAACTCGATGTCTCTGTACCAGATGTTAACCCGCCAAGCGTTGATTTTCGCCATAGTTGCGGTTATGTCAATAATGTCCGCGTCCGTTTCAGCCCAATCCGACCCGGCTCGCTCCGTCGTCGAAGGATATATCGCCGCCCAGCATCGTCTCGATTGGAAAGCCGCAGCTTCCTACATAGCTCCAACCGACCTTGCCGAGTTCAAGAAAACATTTCAATCCATTTTCGCCGGCATACCCGGTACCATCGACACCACCATTCTCCGTCCCGCATCCTTCGGCAAAAGAAACGCCGCGGACATCGCTTCCGCCGATTCCGTCTCATATTTTGCGGGAATCTTTACAACGGTCTTCGAACTCTATCCGGTAATGCGCGACATGGCCAGTACATCGGAAAATAAGGTTCTCGGTTCAGTCAACGAAGGCGATACTCTGAAGCATTTTCTCTGCCGCGTCAATGCCAAGGTACAGCAGGAAACAATTAGCAATGTCGAGGTCATCTCGCTGTACAAATCGGGCGGTAAATGGTACGTCATGGTAAAGCGCTCAATGGAGCAAATGGCGAATCTCGTGCGGCGGTCGATCCGATAGAAGCTCCTCTGGTCGAAATTCGTATTGCATCGCGTCGCAAATTGCGTATTTTCTCGCGTTGTTGCGCATCACCAATAAGAGGTTCTTCTTTTTCCAAGGAGTAAGCGTTGAACTTCGTACCTAAAAAGCTTTTCCTGACGAAAGGCGTGGGCAGACACAAAGAAAAGCTCGCCTCTTTCGAGCTGGCTCTTCGCGATGCCGGCATTGCCTATCTCAATCTCGTCAACGTGTCGTCGATCTTCCCGCCACACTGCAAATTGATCTCGCGCCGCGTCGGTCTGAAATATTTCAAACCCGGCCAAATCGGCTTCTGCGTCATGAGCCGCGATGCCACCAACGAACCGAACCGCCTGGTTTCGTCGTCAATCGGCATTGCTATGCCCAAGGACAAGTCAAAGTTTGGTTATCTTTCCGAACATCACGGTTTCGG
>CAUJJY010000225.1 GCA_963205155.1 Candidatus Zixiibacteriota bacterium
TTAGTCAATATTCTCAAGCTCTTGCCGTCGCCACTGATTCGAGAAATTCCCGTCTGGCGCTTGCCATACTGCAAAACATCGCAGCGCTTGAATCGACGATGGGACGTTTTTCGGAGGCTGTGGCTCATTATGTCTCGGCACAAGAGCTTGCGACAACAACACGCAACAGCGCGGCGCAGGCAACTATCTATCATAATCTGGGCTCCTTGCACCAACGACTTGGTGATCTCGAGCTGGCGAGCGACTACTACCGACGTGCCTTGGAAATTCGCCGTCAACTGGATATGAGAATTCAGTCCGCGGAGACTTTGGGCAATCTGGCAGAGCTGTATCTGACGACCGGTGAATTTGCCACAGCAGAAATCTATATCCGACAGGCGGCACAAATTGCGCAACTTGCCGACGATCGGCGGCGTCTCGCCTCGACACTCACGCGGCTGGCGCATCTCAAGCAGTTACAGGGTAATCACATCGGGGCAATGGCGGAACTTGACAGCGCTGAAGCGGTCGAATCGGGATCGCAAACTCCGCAACGCCGGATCGACTACCTTTGCCTGCGGGCAGAATTTTCACGCCAGGCACAAGAACTGACGTTGGCCGACCGGTATCTTTCGGATGCTTACCGAGTACTCGACTCTTGTGCTACCTACACCAACCGTCAGAGAGTTGATATAATCAACGCCGAATTAGCGGTCGACCAGAAGCGCTGGCGGGAAGCGTACACCATTCTGGCAGCTGTCATTGCTCGCTCTGAACAATTGCGAGGGCGAATCCCGGATCCGCAGTTGCGTACGAGTTTCCAGGGGCAATCGCGTTTCGTCTATGAGCAAATGGTCAAGACGCTATATAATCTGCGAAAGACCGGAGAACTCCCCGGAGTCGATGACTCATTATTAACCTATGTCGAAAAAGCCAAATCGCGCGGTCTGTTGGACGCGATGAATGGAATGGATGATGCCTACGGTTCGCGGCACTGGGCGCAATTGCGGGCGGAAGAAGCGAGTCTGCTGCGCGATGTTGAGCGCGTTGAACAATCGCTCGCTGATGATAGTGATGCCCTGTCGATCAAACGCAAGATGTCCGCGCTTGCAGATCTTGAGGTTCGGGTGACAGATTTGCGGCTAAAGCAAAGCGCTGCGATTCCAGATTCGGCCCGTATCTATACACCGGAATCGATTGCGATCCGGAAAATCCAGGCGTCGCTTCCAGACGAGCGCACGGCGTTGATTTCCTATCTGCTTACGCCGGAATCAAGTTATGCCATTCTGTTGGATCGACGGCAGTTTGCTGTTGAAGAGATTTCGGGCCGTAGCGAGATATCTGCATTGATCACTGAATTTGCACGGCTGATTCAGGTTTCGATCAAGGACGAGTCGCTTCTGGACAGTCTGGATGCAATGGCCGAACTGCTGGGCGAAAAGCTCCTCCCGCACAAATTGTTTTCGCAAGGAACTTACGATCATCTGTTGATTTCCGCAGACGGCATCCTAAGTGTTCTTCCCTTTGAGGCGTTGCGTTTCGGGGGCAAGTATTTGATTGAGAGTTCGGCAATCGCTTCCGTGCCCTCGCTATATCTCTATAGAACAGGCAAAGACAAATCGAAGGCCTCCAGGCCGACGCGTTTATTGGCGTTCGCCGATCCCCGCAACAACTCACAATTGAGACAGTTGCCATTCAGCGCACGAGAGGTTGACTGGATCAGCGATGCCTTCGGCAAGTCAAACTGCACAATCCTGACTGCGACACAAGCCACCAAATCCGAATTGCGACGGCTGCAATTGTCGGATTATGATATTGTCCACGTCGCAACGCATTCGACGATCAACTACAGCGATCCACGGCGATCCAAGATCTGGCTTTCGGCTGACACTTTGTTGACGGAAGGCGAGAGCACTCTCTCGTTGGCGGAAATCAGTGAGCTCAAGCTCTCGGCAGATCTGGTCGTCTTATCATCTTGTGAATCCGGCGGCGGGAGTCTTGACATTGGCGAGGGACTCGATGGATTTGCGAAAGCATTCTTGCAGGCGGGAGCACACAATTTAGTCGTTTCACTCTGGGAAGTCGAGGACTTCACCACGGCAGCGTTCATGAAGACTTTTTATAGCAACCTCAAATCCGGATATGCTGACGCTCTGCGGACGGCAAAGTTGGAGATGATAACTTCGCCGCGACTGCGGCACAGGCATCCCTATTATTGGTCACCGTTCAAGCTGATTGTGGGTCGAGATCGGCGTTAACACGGACGCCGAATTTCGGAACTGTTAGCGAAGCGTTAGAAATTCGTTAGTCGCTGCATTAAGCTTGACTTTGTTTGATTTCGACGACTTCTTGCTTTCCAGATGATGAAGAAATTAGCGCTGTTACTGACGATTGTTCTTCTTGTGATGTGTTCGGTACAAGCTCAAGACTGTGCGCAACTGACGAAATCAGTGAACAGTCTCGACGATCTCTATTGCAATTATGTTGCAAGCAAATCAAGTTTGACATCGAGCGGCAGTGAATCGGGGGCTGCTGCCGTTCGTGCATATCGTGACGTTATCCAGTATGAACTGATTGATGATACGCTCTGGGTAAAAGTATTTATCACGACAGAAGGGTCATCAACTGCATCAGCACTGGATCGTTTAAAATCAATGAAGCTTCGTTCCTTATCACAGTTTGGCAATATCTTTGCGGCGCACGTTAATCTATTGCAGCTTCCTTTACTCGACGGTCTGAATTTCGTTCAACGCATCGAGCCGGTTGTCCCTGACGGTTACACGGCACGCGCGACAGTACAACATTCGACTCCAGACATAAGTGTAAAAAAAAAGTAACCGACACTGACTCGATCGGGGCAGTCGCAAACTCCCGCGTGATCATCGGCCTGATCGATACCGGAATTGATTTTACTCACCCCGAATTCCAACGCGGCCACGGGCACAAGGTTGTCGCCTTGTGGGATCAACTCGACACAACCCGGAACAACTACAAATTCGATGATGGTTCAACACTTGGGTCGGTTTACTATGACCAGGAAGTTAATCCACGAGACTGTGAGTCGCGCGATTTCGACGGGCATGGAACCATGGTGGCAGCGTCTGCGGCCGGTAATACTTGCGGTGCCGCCCCCGAGGCTGACCTGGTCGTAGTGAAAGTAGATTATTTCAATTTTGACGAGATGATGCTGGCTTACGGAATCGACTTCATCAAGAAAGTGGCCGAGGAACGCCAACAGCCGTACATCGTGTCGCTTTCGTACTTGCCGAAAGGCGGGGCGAAGGATGGCGAAACCGGTGTGTTGGCGCGAATACTCAAAGGCGAGTTGGACGCCAATTTGAGCGGTGGCTTGCTCAAGGGCATTGTGGCCGCTGCGGGCAATGAGAACTATGAAGGTAAGAACTCCTGCCGCGATGAAAACAACCGGATGCACGTTCACAAAGCCGGTACTGCATCGTTTGATCTCGATATTGAAACGACCGAGGGTAATCCGTGGGACGACGTCTGCGTACTGGAGTTATGGTATCCACTTGAGAGCTGCTACAGCATCCGGCTGATTGCGCCATCAGGAACAGTCTTCGGACCTGTCGATCCGGACGTACGACCGTTGCGCGAAGTCGGTGAAGACGGATTCGTTATGATCTCCAATAATCGGCGGGGCATGGAGAAGTGGGCAGCAGTTCGCATCATATTGCGCGACGCCGATAGTCTCATGTCCGGCAGGACGGACTCCGGGCAGTTGAGCAAAGGAACCTGGAAAGTTGAGATGTCAGGTGATTCCGGCGTATGGCATGGCTACGTGACGTATGTGAATCCGCCAGAATTGACAAAGGCTGTGAGCCGAAAAGATCACACCAACGAGTTCAAGATTCGTTCCGGCGGCAATGTGCGTGATGTTGTGACCGTCGGTTCGATCAACAATGGCGTAGTGTCCTGGCGCGACCTGTTTGGCTCCGTCACCGACTATACCTCGTGTTATGATCCTGATGAGATTTCCCATTTTTCAAGTCGCGGACCAACCAAGACCGGCGTCAACAAGCCGGATATTTACACCGAAGGCGCCTGGGTCAAGGTAGCAATCTCGAAAGATGTCACCATCGAAGTCAACGATCCAAGGCGACGCAAGACGCTTCAGGCTGATGAATATTATATCATGGAAGAAGGAACGAGCTTTGCGGCACCACGGGTGGCAGGGGCTATGGCGTTGATGGTAGCTAACGACAATGATTCAACCTTGACTCATGATCGCATCAAGTACATTCTCGAACAGACCGCAAGACGCCGTGGAAAGGGTGTCGGTTCATATTTGTGTCTGGATTTGAAGAAGGCACTTGAGATGAGCACTCGCTACTAAGCGTGCAATAGGAACAGCTATCGAAGGGGTTTCTTTGAATAATCAGAAGGAATGTGTCAGTTACTCCTTAACCGAGACATTGAAGTAGAACTCATACTCTGCCGGCACGATGCTGACGCCTTCAGGGAATTCTTCCTTGATTGAAAGCGAGAAGCTGCCGCCCTCTTTCAAGGTATTGAGAGCATTCTGGTCAGTGACTTTAAGTTCACATTGATTAATGAACTCGGTCGGAAGGCACTCAAGCTGCTGGCCTTCGAGAGTGAGTGATTCGCCGCCACGGCGGTTGAGGTCGATATTGTAATGATAATCGGGGAGTTCGACTCGATCAGTCGGGAACGCAAAAATCAGTTCGCGCGTGTTCTTCTGCAGCGCGACTTGCATTTCCGGAACTTGGCCCTCATCTGCGATCGAGCGTTTTTCGTTTTGCATTGTGAGCGAAACGCGCACAAGCAAGGACTCCTCACCAGGGCGATTGAGCATCACCACGGCGCTAAGAACCAGGATCAAAGCAAGGGCGACGGGCGCGACAAATTTCGAAATTGCGGTGGATCCGACGAGTTGCGACAGCCAGCTCTGCTTTGCAGCCTGCGCGACAGCGACTGATTCTTCGGGGATATGCTTGACGGCTAAACGGAGGAGTTCGACATCGTCGGCACAAGACTGGCATTGCTGCAGATGGCCGGCTATTTCTGAATATTCAGAAGAGAGCTTATTGATTCGTCCTAATGCAAATCTGTCGAGGGTTTCGACAGCGGGATGACGGGAGAAGTCAAACTTCGGCATCGAGCGGCGGATCGAATAGATTCCCTGCCAAAAGGCGAATTCGGCCTGCAAGCTTTTTGAACTCGCAATTTCGGCTTCGATTCGATCGGCTTCTACCTTACTTAATTTGCCCTGCACAAGCAGCGGGATCATCTCGATTATCTCGTTGTTGACACTCATCGCCGAGGTCTCCTTTCACAGAGAACTGTCGACAGGCTCATCTCGTGGTTCATTCTAAATCAGCTTTTCTTTCATTTCCATAGCCGTTTTCTTGCACTCGTGGACCTTGCGTTTGACGGTCCCCTCCGGAAGCCCCAGTTTTCCACCTATCTCCTTGTAATTCAACGACTCCGAGAAGACCATCCGCCACAGTTTCTGGCATTCCGGATCGATAGAACGGAAGATTTTCTGGAAGATTTGGTATTCTACTGACCGTTCGTGAATGATATCGGGGGCTTCGGACCCAATCGGCGCAGGCAGATCCTCTGGATCGGCATCGCGTTGAACGCGTTGACTGCGGACTTGGTCGATACAGGTATACCGGGCAACCCGCTGGACGTAGGTTCGAAAAGTCGATTCACCGCGGAACTTGGCAGCCTTCAGCGAGGAAAATAACTTAAGATGCACGATTGAATTGGTGTCCTCGGTCTCTTCGACAAAGTGCCAGATTGACAGGCGCGTGACCTGATTGATCCAATTGTCGACTTGGCGGTAAACATCACGCTGGCCGGCGACGTAGCGATTGGCGAGTTCAATTTCCTGTTCGGGCGAGGATTGCTTGAATTTGTCGATGATTGCCAGCATGATCGGCAATTTATTTGTCTATTTAAGTTTCGACAACTACAAACTATGTAGAGATTAATGGTCGGAGGGATGGTAAGAAGCTATAGTGAAAATCTTTACGAGAAAGCGTAGTTACCTGTTCCAATGAAATTAGCTGTTATTTCCGACACACATTTTGGCGATCCCGATTGCCTGTTAGCTGCCTATCGAGGTCAGTCTTCGCGAAGCGATCCGATGATTGGCTCGCGGTATGAACAGTTTCGCAGTGCCGCGGGGCTTGACAATGACTTTCTAATCGTACTTGGCGATATCTTGGATTTCTCGGTCTGTAGCTATCGCGAGACTTTCGAAGTAGCCCAGACGTTCTTTCGACAGGTGCAGACAGATCGGGTCGCACAAAGTATCATCTACGTCCCCGGCAATCATGATGCCGATGTGTGGCATCTTTACGAATATGAAGTCAATATCATTCGACGAATTGCGGCTGGGAAGAAAGCAACCGACTTTCGCTACTCGATTCCCGGGATTATTGATGGGCGCCGAGAGACCAATGGACCGCGCTTTCGATTACATGGAGTCAAGCCGTCACCGCAATACCGCTACGGTTACGGCGGCACATTTCTTGACAGTATCACGCTGGGCTCCATGAGCGACGGATCGTGTTCCGGAGATGCGATGAATTTTGCTCTGGCGTATCCTAATCTTTACTTGTTGACGGACAAGGGATCAATTCTCCTGACTCACGGGCACTACCTTGAAGAGTACTGGGCGATGTTAGGTGAATGGGCGATTGAAATTGCGGGGAGTGAACTCGGCATAACCGGATCGCCGACGATCCGGCAGATGGTTCAGATCAATTTCCCTTTGAATCAGTTGGCTTGCAGTGGCGCGGGCCAAGCAGGGCCGTTGACCGAGAATGTGATCCTGCCGCTGCAACGTGATGCCCGCAATCGCGACAGTCGCCGCATCGAGCGGTATGTCGATGGAATACTTGAGCGGCTCGATAGGTTGATTCCCGGGAAGTACGTGATTGACGAGATTGTGAGTGATGCTTTATTGCGGAAGTTGCGCTCACGAATAGTTGATGCCATCCGCAGTGTGGAGCCGACGCGATACAACGACGGGTTCGTTCACGAGGCTCATGTACAGGAACGGTTCAAGAGATATTTCAGATCCTGCTGTGCCGAGTTGCTGGAGTTTGAACAGCCGTCGCTGCCGGTTCCGAAATGGTTTGTATTTGGGCATTCGCACCGCCCGATCCCGTGGCAAGACGAACTAAAGCCCGGGGCGCCTGCATTTGCCACCGATACCGGCACACTCGTGCGATACTGCAATTTGGGGGGATGGTTAAAGCGACCCCAAGAAGATGTAAATCAGGAGTTCTGCGGCGCCGAAGTACTGACGTTTGATTCAGATACGCAGGTGACGAGATCGCACCACGTTTCGTGACCTTAGTGCTTGGGGGGTTTGTCCTTGCCGTGCCGATTCGGCTCATTACTATGTGACCGCAAGAAGGTGGAGAGATTGGCGGACGTTCCTTCGATCTTGAGTTTCTTGCGAATCTTCTGACGGAATTTTTCGACTGTCTGCGGGGAGATATTGAGAATATCAGCTACCTCTTTTGATCGCAGGCCATTCTTGACATGGTTGCAGATCTCCATCTCTCTCGGAGTAAGATTGATGAACTGCTTCTCAATTTCCGAGATGAAAGGCGAAGTGACTTCAGCGAGTGCTGATTCCAATGCGTCGATTTGGGTTCGACCCCGCTCACCGATAGCAGCGCGAAGTTTCACCAGATTGGGTTTGACGATCCGTTCCATGTTTTGGGCGATTTGCTGTTTGATTTTGTTGCTTTCATCCTGAATCTGTGCGAGCACGACACGCAAAGCAATATTCTTGTCTTCGAGCTTCTGGTGCTCCTGCTTAAGTTGGTCGTTGGCGGATATCAAAGCCAATTCCATCTGCTTGATTTCAGTCATGTCGGTATGGGTTCCAGTTATCCTGACGGGTGTACCGTCTGCATCACGTGCAATCACCTTACCTCGTGCCAGAATCCACTTATAGGAACCGTCCTTACAGCGAATCCGATGTTCGCAGTGATAGGATGGTACTTCACCTTTAAAATGCCGATCGAGCTCGATATTGCACCTCTGCAGATCTTCCGGATGAACGCGACTTGACCATTCATCACCCGACGACTTAATGTCCTGATCTTCGTAGCCAAGCATCGATTTCCAACGCCCGGAAAAGAACACTTCGTTTGTCTTGGGGTTCCAGTCCCAGAGTCCGTCGCCGGCATTTTCAAGCGCAAATTCCCAACGTTCTTTGCCAATGCGGAGTTCTTCCTGGATTTGCTGGCGTTCGGTAATGTCAAGAAAGACGCCGGACATTTTCGTTGGATTGCCACCGGAGTCGCGCTCGACTTCTACGCGAGCGTGCACAGTAGTATGAGTTCCGTCGACCTTAACCAAGCGAAACTCTGCTTGGTGTTCTTTGACTCCTGCAGTAGCATCTTCTTTAAGCGCAGCCTGATGCGCTCTTTCAATTCTCTCCCGATCTTCCGGGTGGGTTACTTGCGCGATTAACCCTTGGTCGGGCGTCCGACTTTGCGGTTCGATTCCAACCATGCGATAGAGGTTATCAGACCAGTAGACTCGATTCTCTTGGAAGTCCCACGTCCAACTTGCCAGTCCACCAAGTCGCTCCGCCCTTTGCAGTAACGCGTCTCGCCGCTGCAGTTCGTCATCGAAATTTTTGTGCTCCGTGATGTCATGAAAGTTGACGAAGAAGCAAGGCGGATCGCCATTTGAAGACATCGGGACTACCCGCGCGTACAGCCAGCGTATTCCCGAGCCATTGCGAGCAGGAAACTCCATTGTGAGCGCCTTTTCGGCAGTATAGGCCCGCATAAAGTCATCCCACGTTTCCGGATTCAGCGGGTTCAGCGCCTGCAAAAAATTGTGACCGATATCGACACCTGGCACAAGTTCCTGGAATGGCTTATTGCAGTAGTGGACAACTGAACCGGCGTCGACAACAGCGACCGGTTCATCGGCGCTGTCAATCATGCGCTCCCAGTGGTCCCAGTCTTGAGCGATTTTTCGTTTGTCGTAATTCTCACTTGTCACGAAATCTGCCCTCCCAATCTGCCTGCGCATTACGCATGATAAGATCACATCCGGTTACGCCAGACCCATCCAAGAACTGCGGCAAGCAGTGAAGTCCCGTGTTACCCGCCCATTTAACTAAAGATAAGATAGCACTAACGCTTAAATCTGTCAAGTACTTGACTCCATAATTCCGTAAGAAAGTCAATCTTTGTTAGGAGTGCCAGATGTTTGTCGAGTCAAAGGGTCCCGGATCAGCGGTCAGACAAAGTCCGGCAAAAGCGACGAGGCGATGAGATCGGCGCGGAACATCCCTTTCGTCGTCAATCGGAGCCGGTTGCGGTCTTGTATAATGTCGCCTTCGCCCTGAAGCCGATCGATGAGATTGCGACGGACGCCGGAAATATCGTAACCGTGTTCCAACAGCAGGCGCTGCGTATCGAGGCCATCGGACAGACGGAGTGATAGCATAATAGCTTCGATCAAACGCTTCGGAGGCGTGACCTGCTCCTGGTCGGCGACGGGAAGTTTCCCATGGGCAAGATTTCTGACATAGTGAAAAATGTCAGGTTCGTTCTTGTATCGTTGATCGCCAATTGTGCCAACGGCAGCCGGACCGAAGGCGATGTAATCCTGTTGACGCCAATAAGCGAGATTGTGACGGCAGAGTTGGTTGCCGCGAGCGTAGTTGGAAATCTCGTAGTGCTCGAAGCCGTGTTCCGACAGGAAATGAACCGCTCGTTGATAACGGTCCGCTACCAAGTCGTCGGGAGGCAGTGGAACCTCGCGCCGTTCGACTTGATAGCGCAACGGCACATTTCCTTCGAGCATCAATGAATAGAAGGAAATGTGCTGGGGATTCAAATCAACAACGGACTGCAAATCGGTACCGAGGGAAGAATCGGTTTCATCAGGAAGTCCATACATCAGGTCGATCGATATGTTATTGAACCCGGCGCTTCGAGCAGAAGACACGGCAACGCCTATTTGTTCGGCGTTGTGCAAACGTCCCAGTCGTTCAAGATTGGCTGAATTGAATGATTGTGCGCCAAACGAGATGCGATTGGCGCCAAGCGAATTAAGCAACGAGAGCTTTTCCGGGGTGGCGGATTCCGGGTTGGCCTCGGTGGTAAATTCAATCCCGGGTGAGAACCGGGCATGCATCTTCAATCGAGCGACGAGTTTTGACCACGAGTCGGCGGAGAGGACGGTTGGGGTTCCGCCGCCAAAAAACAGAGTGTCCAATTCGATATCACCGGCGTCGGCGCCAGGATAGGTGATATTTTGCAGCTGCCCGAAGCGGATATCCATCTCATTACAGATGGCATCGACATAACGAGTCTCCCAGACCGGGTCATGCACGATGCGATAGAAATCGCAATATGTGCAGATTCGGGCGCAGAATGGGACGTGGATGTAGCATGAAAGCTTCACGGGACTAAGATAATGCCCGCGCACAGCAGTTGAAAGAACAAACGGCGTGTTGTGCGTTCGGCCGGACGCAGCAATTCAACTTGATTGGGATGCGCCGATTCGATATTATTGGTGCCGATGGCAAAACGAATCCAGGAACTGGCGATCACCACTAAAGACCGCATTATCGGGTCGGCACTTGTGCTTGTGGTCGCTTTGGCACTGCGGCTGATTTATCTCAATGCTGCCGCGAGTATGCCGACTTTTGGTTATCTCACCTTTGACCTTTTGCACTTCCACAACTTAGCAGTCTCGATAATTCAGGACGGTCTAATCGGCCACGAAGCAGTTTTCAAGGCGCCTTTCTGTTCTCTGGCATTGTCGCAGATCTACGGGTTTGCCAGTAATCCGATTTTTCAGGCGTTGGTGTTCCAGTGTATTCTGGGTTCGTTGTCGGCAGTTCTGATCTACTTGATCTCGACACACTTTTATTCGCAGCGGTTGTCGATGACTGCCGGGATGATTGCTGCGCTCTACGGTACGCTCATCTACTTTGACACCGAATTGCTCCCCGTGAGCCTGACAGTATTCTTGATACTGGCCGCAGTCTACCTGCTGTTGCGCTACGAGCTGGGCCACAGGATCATATTCATCGCCGGCGCGGGAGTTGCGTTGGCGTTGGCCGGAGCGGCGACTCCAGAAACGCTAATCCTGGTTCCGGTGGCAGGATGGTGGATTTATCGCGAAGGTGCTGGGAAGAAGAAGTTCCGCGGACGTCATTGTCTGATTTTGCTGTTGGCGGTGGTATTGGTGACCGTGCCGTTTGCCATTCGCAACAATTCTCTGGGCGGTGAGACTATTCCTTACGTCACCGACATTGGCGTGCGCATGGCGATTGCCAACCAAGCCGGTGCTGACGGAAGAGCGTTTGCGTTGCCGAACGGGATTCGCGAATCGGGGCAAAGTTATGTGAATGCGTTCGATGCCACAAACCGCACCCGAGGCAGCGAGTTAGCGCCTGCCGAGATGGGGGGATTTTGGATGAGCAGGGCCGTCGGATTTATTACGAGTCATCCGATTGATTGGATTACGCTGGAGTTGCGAAAACTTGCATGCTTCATCAGCGGCTACGAGATTTCAACCGACAGGCCTATCTACTTCATCGCGGGTGAGCGAATGCCGCTTCAGGTCATATTATTCGACAATTTCATTTCCATCCCGTTCGGATTGATTCTGCCATTTGCGTTGTTGGCGCCGCTGGCGTTTAGCAATCCACATCGCCGGCAGAAGCTGTTGATCTGGGCGACAATTGCGCTGTTGGCTGTATCGATGCTCTTTAACGCATTTGCGTATCAGCGAATTCTGTTTGTGCCGTTTGTGATCATCTGGGCGGCAGCCGGACTCTGGGGGCTGGTGGGACTTTATCAGAAGCAGGAATTTCGGCGGTTCTACACCTGGTTACCGGTGTTATTGGTTGCGATCATTGTGGTAAACGGCATTGCTAAAATTCCGGGATTGGTTCCGACGATTGACTCGGAGTTCGAAGGCAAGATGTTTACGGCAAACGCACTGCTGGCGTCAAATCGCCTGGATGACGCCAAGGAAAACTATGAAGCGGCACTGCGTTTAGATCCGCGCTCTTCTCGGCCCTACAACAGCATCGCAAACATCTACAGCCAGAAGGGTAACGACTCGCTCGCTACGGTGTATTACAATCGTGCGATCGGAGTTGACCCGACCGATGACAGGCCACTTCGGAGCTTGGCTAATATCTTGAAACGCCGCCAGAAGCTCGGAGAGTTGAATCATCTTCTCGTAGGTGTCATGCGGGAATTTCCGAAGGCGAATTGGGCATATCATGAATATGCCTCCCTGCACATCCGCTTGAAAGAGTTCACACAGGCAGCGGATATCTACGAACGATCGTTTGCGGCTGATTCGACGGACTTTGAGTCCATCTTCCGCAAGGGTGAGACGTATTTAATGGCGGATATGCGACAAGAGGCCGAAGCCGAATTCCTGCGCTACTTGCAGTATGCTCCGAACTCGGTGCCGGCCCGGGCGAATCTTGGGCAGGTTTATGCTCGCCAGCAACGCATCGACGAGGCGCGCCGCGAGTTTGAGTTTGTCCGCGAGCAACAACCTGGCAATCCAGCAGCTTACTTTAATCTGGCTTCACTTTTCTATCAAACCAATGATCCCACACGCGCCGCGAGTTACCTGGACACAGCGGCCGCAATGGACCACAGTTTCCCCGGGCTTGAGGAAATGCGCAAGATGATTGACTCTGCGCGAGTTAATCAATAGCCGAAAGCGTCCGCCGACGAACCCGTATTAGTCAGCTCTCCAACCAATTCCCCAAGAGTCCAGCCCTACTTCAATCGAGTCGATGACTTTCAGAGTCGCAACATCAATTTCGTACATGTAGCCGTGTTTGGGCGGTTGTCCGGAGGCGGCGACGTAGATGCGTTTGTCATCGTCAGACATTGCCACGCCAAATGGATGGCCGGCGCCGATTGGAATTTCGGCGGCAACCTGGCGTTGGATGAGGTCGACGATCACGACAGTGTTACCCCATTTGGTGGTCAGGAAAAGATAGTTGCCATTGTGCGAGTGATGGATCATCGCCGGTCCAGACGTCGATATTCCGGGCGTCACCGGGATATCGATCGAATCAATGATCTGTCGGGAGTAAATGTCGAGAATACGGACCTGATGGGCATAGAGACAGGAGATGTACGCCTTCTGGAGATGATGGTCGACAGCGACACAATAGGGACCGTAGCGAGGATTCGCGGGGTCGGATTGTTGGTCGGGATCGATCGGCACAAAGGTGACGGAGTCCTCGTCCGTGTAGATGAGGGTGATATCATCGGAACGCAAATTGCAGGCGACGATTACCTTGCCGTCGGTCGTGCTCAATATTTCGTGCGTCTGTGCGCCGGATTGGATCTTCTTCTCAACGGCCATTGTCGCAAGGTTCACTTTGTAAACGTGCCCGCGCTCGGTCCCGGCAGTGTAGTCACACATGTAACCGTATTGACCATCAGTGGTGATGCACATTCCGGCTGGAATGACGCTGCGCTGATTAGAGAAGACGGCCTGGGCGGCGGAAGTTAAGTCAAAATCAGAAATGAACTCATCGGTTGCGGCATCAAATTTCGCAATTTTGCCGGAGAGGTCGACAGTCATGATATAGTAAAACTGCCCGTCGGGAGTAAATGAGATGTAGTGCGGCTTAGCGATGTGTGAGTCGACAGTTTTGATTTTGGTCATCGTCTTCGTGTCGTACACGTAGATGGTGGCATCCGCCTGATTGAGGACGTAGAGCTTTCCGGCCGGACCGAGGACAGGAGTTGGGTTGTCGCTCCCCTTGTCGCTACATCCGAAGACTGCCGTCAGAAGAAACAGAAAAGTGTAAATCACGAATGATTGGCGCATTAGTCACAAACTCCAAATTGAGGATTGCTATACTCTATGTTATACGTCGCTGCGAGGGGTTTGTCAAGTCCCCGCACAAGTCGCGCAGGGCGCCGGTCCGCCGGCAAAGATATAGTTGATGAGAAAGACTGCATCAGAAATATTGACCGACCCGGTGCAATTTGCATCGCCGCTTAACAACGGGGTTGGCGGCGCGCCGCCGCCAAAGATATAGTTGATGATGCGAACGGCATCGGAGATGGTTATCAGGTTGGTATCATCGGCATCACCGGCTAGATATTGAGTACCGCCGTCCCTGCGGAAGAAATTGACTCCGCCGTCTTCCTCGCCGAGAATGAGATCAAGATCACCATCGGAGTCGAGATCGCCTCGTGACATAGCAGACCGCCAACCGACATCACTTCCGGGGATCATATCGGGCTGTGCCAGCAGAGTAAGTGAGTCGGGAAAACTGTTCCCCGGCGCCGCGTTTCGATACCAGGTGAGTCCGAGGAGGCGATTGCCAACGATCAAATCGATTTTGCCATCCTGGTCCCAGTCGGCGGCGCAAGGTATTGTAAAATCGCGAGCCGATTTCTTGATGAGAAATTTCGTGATCAAGGTCAGGATGGGAGTTCCCGCAGTGCCCGTATTTTCGTAAAGGTGGATGTTGGCAGAGCCGTTGAAGTCCCATTCGCCGACGACTAAGTCTTTCAGTCCATCGTTGTCCAGGTCGACCGGCACCGGCACTGCAAGTTGGTCGGTCTTAATCCCGGAGAGCTGGTTAGTGACGCTTACGAATGTCGGAATACACTCGTCGCCGTCATTACGCCAGTGCTGAATGAATCCGTTCTCGTTTCCGATCAGCAGATCCAAATCACCATCGGAGTCCCAGTCAACGAACGCCGGCATTGCCGAAAATCCGACGTCGATACCACCAAAACTGGTCGTAATACGAACGAACTCCGGCTGTAGTCGGCTACCGGTGTTTTCAAAATATGCGATCATCCCGTCGCCCCCACCAACAAACAAGTCCAGATCAGCATCGCCGTCAATATCCGCCAACGCAGGGAAGGCACTTCGTCCGACGTCGATATTGTCAAGTAGGTTTTGCTGTTCCAAGGCAAAGCTGGCGTTAGCGGCCGTACCAGTGTTCCGAAGGAATTTCAGATTGTCGATAAATTCGCCATTCGCCGGCGCCAAGATCATATCGAGGTCGCCATCATTGTCGACGTCAGCCAGTGGAGCGTGATTGAACCCAAGCGTTGAATAGGCCGGTGAGAGATAGGTGTCTGTCTGATAGTTGAAATTCGAGAGCGCCGGCGTACCGAGGTTCTCGAATAAGTAGAGATTCGTATTGAACAGGTCACCCCAAATCAAGTCATGATCGCCGTCGTCGTCGATATCGGCGAAGTTGATCGCGCTGAATCCATGTTGCGGCTGCGTGGGCTTATTGAAACCTCCACCGCCTCCCGGAAAGGCAAGAATACTGTCATAGAAGGTTGATTCGAGCGAGAACGACGGTACCGTTGCCGAACCGTTGTTGCGGTAGAAGACAAGTTGCCCGCCGGGGTCGCCGACAAAGAAATCGAGATCGCCGTCTTTATCGATGTCAACCAGCGCTGGCGTGTTATTGACTCCGGTGACAATACTGTCCAAATCCGAATCAACTTCGACGAAATCAAGACTGTCGCCGATACTCTGGTTGCGGTAAAGCACCACACCATTGCTGTTGTTGTCGCATAGCAGGTCCAAGTCACCGTCGTCATCAATGTCGACCAGCCGGTGCCATGTGCCAATATTGATATCGGCGAAGCGATCAGTCACCGGCGTCCATATTGGCATCGCAGGAGAACCGGTATTGCGCAGGTAACTTAGTTTTCCGCTGGCTTCTCCAATGAACAGGTCCACCAGAAGATCCTGATCGAAATCTACCAATGATGGTTTGGGGTTATTGATTCCGCCCCAGAAAGGGTACTGTAGTGTATCGCCCCCAAGTATGACCGGAAATGGATTGGTCTCTTGAGAGTATTGGGCGGAAAGACTTCCAAAAGTCACCAGCAGCCAGGTGACAATCAGAAGACTGCAATACCAGAGCCGATTAATAGTTGTCCTCATTCCTGTAAATGTTTCGGCACAAGCGGTCGATCAGGCAAGTAACTTATACTAATATAGTCGATTTTAGTGATTTGTCAATCGGGGGAGTCTGACTTTAAGCGGGCTCCCCCAATGACGCTTAGAATATTTCTGCGAAGAAGTCTTTCATTGCCTGCCAGGAGCGTTTATCGGCTTTCTCATTGTAGGCAGCGCCTTTGGAATTGTCGTTTCCGGCTTCATTTTGC
>CAUJJY010000226.1 GCA_963205155.1 Candidatus Zixiibacteriota bacterium
CAATAAAAACCTCTTCAATTCGCGAGTACTGGATTTGCCGCGCAACAATGCGACACGCCATTCCGCTGGCGAGTGAATGATTCCACAGCTTCTCGCTGAACTTGGCGTTGTCTTTCCGGTTGTAGATCGAGTGAGTTGAAGACGCAATTACCATTGAGCGCAGTGTGTAGAAACCCAGTATCAGAATTGCCTCTTTAATAGAAGACACCGATCTGGATCGCCCATAGAATGATGAGTTGGAAAGCTTGAGTACTTTTGCGGTCAGAGTCGCATCAGACGCCAGGACATCGCCGAGGTCTTCCACGGATGCGTTAAGATCAGCGGTCAGTCCCATGACGGCAGAAACAATCGCCGGCGAAGCCGGGAGTTCCCCAATCGTCATTGTTATCTTGTCGAGCATTGAATACTTAACGACCGCAATCGACATTTCCACGTTCCGATTTGTTAAAGAGTTATCCTATAAGAAGATATCGGAAATTGTCCAGATTGCTTGATACGTAGGAGTCAGTACACCAAAAATTCCTCACGTTTTTTCTTGCTCTCAATGGAACTGCGATGTTTATTCGCGGTTAGAACAATTGGCCGAAGTAGGGTGTAGTCCCAAATTTGAGTTTCCTGCCCCCCTCTCAGATTTGGCACCTGTCGCTTCGGCCTTTTTTGTTGGCGCGTTTTCAAATTCCGGCTGATTTCCTCACAAATTGCCGTGAATTGGCGCAAACAAAGGGCAAAACCGCCAAATTCCAAGCTGAAACACTGTTTCGCAATCACCCGCCACAGTTCCAAAAAAGTACTCAAATTCGCCAAAATCCTGTTGACATCCCCTGTTACTCCGTGTATATTCCCGCTGAAGTGAACACAAGGTCTAAACCTTAAACCGTCTTACTCATTTAGATATTTAGCCAATTCGAATCATCGCAGACAAAACAGCGATACACTATTTCTCGAAATACGGGTTGGTGGAATTCGGCTCTTTTACTACAAATTAGCACTTTACACTTAGTATCGCCAAGTTCTCTCGTGGGCGATGTTATTGATGTGGAACGTTTCGATAGGTTCTTACCGGAAAACACAAGACAAGAAAGACTGCGAATAACGCGACGGAGACTGTACAGAGGCCAAACAGCTACCGATTAACTAATGTAACGGTTTAGTAGTTTCTTACACGGGCAAGGAGGTTGCTTGATGGCCAGGAATTGGCGTTATTTCTCGATCGCGTTGGTGGTTATTATCACAGTCGCGATTTGGGCTTCGGTGGGCGAAAAAGCCGCGACAGCACCGAACGCTCTCGAGTTGGTCTGTCAGGTAGAATCGGTTTCTACCGGGCTCTCTAACGGATCGATTGTGGTTCCGGTTAATGTTTCCAACATCACTGATTCCATTGCAGGTTTCCAGTTGTGGATTAACATATCGGAGCCGTCACTTGTGAAGTTCAAGTCTGATTCGATCCGCTATCCCGGGACCGACAGCGCTATTTACTTCGCCAAGTTCGATACAGTTGGCACCCGCGTGCGCGGCTGGGAGTACATCCAGGCGCGTATCCTCGATGATTCTATTGGCGCGCTTCTCAATATCATCGGTACTGCCGATAACGGCGGTGCTCCGATTAAGCCGCCGCTCACTCCCGGTTCTGGAACATTCATCAAACTATTCCTTGAGACTAAGGGAGCTTTGGGCGACTCGATTTGTGACAGCGCAACTGTCTCACTTGTAATCAACCGTGCCCAGACTCGTTTCTCCGACCAGCATGGCGATTTGATCGCCTACGCCTGTACGGCGTATGTGGAAACGACCTATCAAAATTGCGCCCAATTTGTCGGGCCCAACTGTGTCAGTTGGTTTGACACTGTTTTGACCCCGGGCAATAACTGCACATTCGACACGACCGCCGGCATCTTTCTCGACGGCAAGATTGCTTTCGAATGTTGTCTCTGTGGCGACGCCAATGGTACCGGCAGTATCAACATTTCCGACGCCGTCTTTGTTATCAATTACATCTTTGCGGGTGGCGCAGCGCCGAATCCGCCTTGTCTGGCCGATGCCAACGGTACCGGCAGTATTAACATTTCTGATGCTGTTTATATCATCAATTACATCTTCGGCGGCGGACCTATGCCGCACTGTCCGTAGGTGGGTTTCTTAACGGCGAATTAACCGTAAGCTTAATTGAGAGCAATAATGAACATAGAGATTCGCATTATGATAATTGAGAGTGAAAGGAGGTGAGAACGAGTTTAGGAGAAGAGGCTTAAACGTTCAACCACCATTGAGCTTGCCAGATTCAGTCATTGCGTACGGCTTCTGGGAAGATCATCCCCGCGCAAAAGAGCTCTGCATTGACAGAGACGCTTTTCGCGACTCACTTGGGGAGCAAATAAGTTTAGGGTAAGAGTTAACCCTACGCTAAAAATCGTTTCAGCAACCAATATAGGAGCAAGAAATGAAACGCATTTGTTTACTTCTTACTTCGTTTATGCTTCTTCTGACTGGTGCTATTTTCGCCCAACCTGGCGATATGTCAGTCGGTTTCAACAACGGAGACAATGTTGTCTACGCTGGTGAAAACAATCAAGTTCTTGAGTATTTCATGACCAACGCACAGCCGTTGGCAGCTGCCACGATCGGCTTTGGATTCACCTCCACTGCTGGCGCGTTCAGCTTCAATACCGGTTGGACAGGCGCTTTCGGATTCCGTCCGGCCCTTAACCCGGTATTGGCTATCGTTGATGCTTCCGCGGACAGAACGTTATATTGGGACAATACCTATGCCCCGGGTAACGCGTTTGCCGTGTCGAACCTTCCTAACTTCATCCTCCTTGGCGGTGTCGCGAACGATCCGAGCACCTATATGCCGGCTCACGCCGTCTCCACCAAGATCTGGACGATGTCAGTCAACGCTACTACCTTAGTGCCGACAGTCGGCGGTTTCTGTGTTGACAACATCTTCGTTCCGCCGGCAGGTTCCTGGACGTTTGACATTGGTGGTCCGAGCTATGATCCGACCTTCCAAGGTCAGCCGAACCCGGGTGGCCAGTCCAATCCGGACGCCCCGGCAGTATGCTTCGACGTTATCATTCGTCCGTGCTTCCCGGTGACCATCACCGTCGATCCAGGTGCAGCGGTTAACAAGAACCACTGCTCCGCCTATACGTTCGACTTTGATGCCACCACGGATGCCGGTGCCTTGCCGATCAGCTGGACGACCTCCGCTGGTACGATCAATGCTTCGACTGGTGAACTTTCCGTTCCGGCTCTTGCCGCTTGCGGAACCACCGATGTCACCGTGACCGCTACCAACGATTGCTCCAGCACGGACAACCACGCCTTCACGATTACCTGGACCAACAACGCTCCGACCATCACGGTTTGCCCGACTGGTCAGAAGGTTGGAAAAGGAAATCCGTATAGCTTCGACTTCAATTCAGTTGATGCCGATCCTTGCGACGCAGCTGTTTGGACAGTCGCGGCTCTTGATCCGGTTGTGAACGCCCCGTCGATCAGCGGCACGGGCCTCTTCAGCTGGTTGAGTGACGTCTCCGAAGGCGCGACCACGAAGAACTTCACGATTACCGTGACGGATCCTTGCGGTGGTTCAGCTACCTGTAACCTTGCGGTTGAAGTCCTTGACGTTCAGCCGATCGTTATCAAGATCGAAAAGACTCACAACACCCTTCAGGGCCAGTTTGAGTACGTTTCGATTACCAAAGAAGGTGGCTCGGATGCCATGGGCGGTTTTGATTTCTTAATCGCTTATGATGCGTCAGCCCTCAGCTTCTTCTCCGCCGAACTTGGCGCGGCCCTCGGCCCGCTCGGTTGCGGATGGGAATACTTTACCTATCGTTACGGCGCGCAGGGTAACTGCGGTGGACCGTGCCCGAGTGGTATGCTTCGCGTAGTCGCGATTGCCGATGCCAACAACGGCGCCAACCATCCGTCCTGCTTCTCCGTTGCGAATGGTACCGAGCTCGTCAGCCTTAAGTTCTATGTTACGAACGACCGTACCTACGAATGCCAGTACGTGCCGATCCGCTTCGCGTGGATTGATTGCGGCGACAACGGCATTTCGAACATCGCTGGTGATACCCTTTGGATTTCGGACCAGGTATTTGATTTCGAAAATACCGATCCGCTTACCGATCCGAACTACAACATCACCGACATGAGCTGCTACTTCGCCATCTCCTATGGTGGTGCCTGCAGCGCTTGCGATGTTTCGATGAAGTACGAACCCGTTCGTTTCATCCTGTTCTGGAACGGCGGTGTTGATATCGTTTGCGCCGACTCAATCGACGCTCCTGGCGATCTCAACTTGAACGGTATTGCGTACGAAATCGCAGACGCAGTTCTGTACACGAACTACTTCCTGTATGGTCTGTCCGCTCTGGATTCCAACCCGCAGTTCCGCGAAGCCCAAATTGCGGCTTCCGATGCCAACCAGGACGGTTCCGTCCTTACGGTCGGCGACCTTGTTTACTTGCTCCGCGTAGTTGTTGGCGATGCCCTTCCGTTCCCGAAGCTTGCCCCGTTTGCCAATACGGTCAACGTCAAGCTTGCTAACGGTGTGGTTTCGACCGACGCGTCGGTTGAAGTTGGTGCCGTGTATGCCACGTTCAAGACGAACGGTGCCTACACCCTTACCAACAATTCCGATATGGTCCTGCTTAGCGCCGAGAACGAAGGTCTTGTGAAGGTCCTGGTTTATGCCGGACTTGAAAACATGAGCAATCGTCTCGAAGCCGGCAGCAACAGCCTGTTCACCATCGATGGTAACGTCGAACTCGTGAGCGTGGAAGTTGCCGACTATAACGGTAGCATGTTGAACACCCGCATCAATAAGAATGTCCTGCCGACGGAATACAAGCTGTCGCAGAACACTCCGAATCCGTTCAACCCGACCACGAAGATCGGTCTGGATCTGCCGACCGCTTCCGACTGGAACCTGAGCATTTACAACGTCGCCGGTCAGCTTGTGAAGAGCTTCGACGGCCGTGGCGTTGGCAATGTCACTGTTGAATGGGATGCCACGAATGCTGCTAGCGGTATCTATTTCTACAAGGCTACCGCCGGTTCATTCACTGACACCAAGAAGATGGTCCTGATGAAGTAATTTCGTCAGATTATCTTATCTGATTGGGTATGGGGAGAGTAAAATCTCCCCATATCTTAAAAGCGAAATGGTTTTAGAGGAGGATATTCAAGAAACTTTCTAACGGTTTACGGACAGGGCGATTAGTGAAATGCTTGGCACTAATGCGACTTTAAAGTTCGTATGCCAGGCCATTTTTATTTTAGGGAATAGTTGAGCCGTTAGAGATGATTGCAGAACTTTGCAGACACGATTCGAGAAATATGCAATCGCGCGCCGCCACGCCGCAAGATTCCATGATTCTCAATCTTACTTCACGTTATGCTCTACGACGCTACTTCATTGTAAGTGACTTATTATCAGCCGTTTCCGAGACGGCACTCGATCGAGATTGGAAAATGCTCCTGCAGGATGGTTGGAAAACGTCAAGACCCACCTTGGCATGTCCGTTGCAATGTCTACATCGGAATATGCCCAAGGACTCATTATGCCATTTTGGCAGAACTGACAGAGGTCGCGGACTTATGAGACATTTCCTGCTCTTACTTCTCCTGACATTAGCGTTCGGAGCACCCTCACTGTTTTCTCAAGTAGACGACTTCGGAGCAACTGATTCTGTCCTGATCAACCAGGCAACTGTATCTCCCGGGTCATCATTCTCGTTGACCGTTTCGATGTTTAATGATGAAAGCATTGCCGGTCTTGCCGTACCTCTGTATTACTCCAAAGAATTTCTCGTTCTTGATTCGGTCAGCTTCATTGGATCAGCAGTCCTGAACTGGGGGTTCCGCGGTGCAACTCTCGACACTACCGAAGCAACACTCTTGATCGGAGCTGTTGCCATCGGCGACGCGCCGGTTCTTCCCGGTCGCAGTAAACTCGCTGATCTGTACTTCCGGGTCCGCTCAGACATTTCTGCCGACGCCACGACGCTGATCGACTCAGCGTTCGTGCCGCCGGCAGGGTCGTTTGTGCTTAATTCCACGGACGCCGCGATTATCAGTCCAGCTTTCAAAGCCGGCAAAGTCCCTATTCCGACCACCAAGCGTCCTCCTGTTTTTGG
>CAUJJY010000227.1 GCA_963205155.1 Candidatus Zixiibacteriota bacterium
CACAAATCTGATTCCATCTTCGAAAAACTCGACTTCTTCGACATCGGCTCCGAAGAGCAACCCGTCGATTTCAGCGATCCCCTCTTCACTGCGAACCGGTATGTCGCTGCGTTCCACTATTGCTCGAGGGGAAAACTCTTCGATCAGGACGGCAACGATGAGTTCCTTGAGTCGATCAATTCCTGCAGTCGAAGACTGAATCACGAAGACATCGTTGTATCGGTCAATAATCAGTCCCGGGATTCCATCGGCTTCTCCAAAAATTAGCCGATACCCCGTTGTGTCCGTTTCAGGGCCATAACCCAGAAGGACACGCTGATTCTGCGCCGCCAAAACTCGAACTCGAATCCAATCAGTATTTATTTCGACCTTGCTGAAATCAAAGACCCTGATCGCGATCTGCGAATGGCTCGAATAAGTGCCGGTGCCGATGATCTGCCCGGCCGAATCCGCTACATAGATCAACTCACCATTGTCGAGTTCGTTTAAAGGCGAAGCAACCGCACCGGAGAAAACCCACGGATGGCGGAAGATGACGTTGTTTTCTTTTCCAGGTTTTAATTTGAGGATAGGATACAATTTCGTGCTCTAACAGTTACGAGTTAACGGCTGGACAGCAAGCCGCGAAAAATATGGTCGGGGTGAAAGGATTTGAACCTTCGGCCCCTTAGTCCCGAACCAAGTGCTCTACCAGGCTGAGCTACACCCCGACTAAGAGACGCACAGTTTATGCGAATTCTGCGAAATGTCAACGGAATTTTTGGTCGTGCTCACCAAACAATAAACCCGCAAACTGACTGTAGTTCGCGGGTTAAATTTGGAGGCGGCTTCCGGATTCGAACCGGAGAATGGAGGTTTTGCAGACCTCTGCCTTACCACTTGGCTAAGCCGCCGTAATTTGACTTCTGCAGACACCAGCCCGCATTAATGCTGATCGGATTAACTCGCTTGGGCCGGACACTAAAAAAAGCGGGAGACGGGACTCGAACCCGCGACAACCACCTTGGCAAGGTGGAGCTCTACCAACTGAGCTACTCCCGCGTAGCAAACATCTGCGTCGACAAATATATCGGCAAATCGTTCCGTGTCAACAGAATTTTCGAAAACCTGCCATCTTCGTCAAGATTGGCTCAATCTGCATCGGGTAAACCGCGTCGAAGTGGAGGAAACGGTGAGCGGTAGCTCTCATCGAACAGCCAAGGCGCCCGTGTCGAGAGTTGCTCGGCGATGCGCTGTACAGTCTCTGTGTCTCCGCGTTCGGAGGCGGCCCGGATCTGTCGTATCCGCGCTTCAAATGCATTTGTGTCGGCAGCGGCCGCCTTGTCAAAATAGTATGCCGCACTATCCATCTGTTTAAGTTTACTGAAGCAATCCCCTATCGAAAAATCGAGAACCGCAAAGTCCTCTCCGAGCAAGGCCTGCGTTTCGCGCAGTGACTTCAAAGCAACGTCGGGAGCGGAGTTGTTGTTATGATAGAACGAATCGCTAAGCTTCTGCACGAAGTTGACATCGGGATGGACAATATCCTTGCTCATGTCGATTTCTCCGGTGCGTCGCCAAATCACTTTGTATTGCCGTTCGCGAAGGAAACCTGTTGGTGTGTATTTATTGCGGAACTCTGAATGCAGCATCAGTGCCCTCTCCGCCGGCGCCGATGGCTTGTAACCCGTGGAGAATAGTATGAAATCAGGATTCTGATTTAAGAGATACGTGTTGTTGAATCGGCGCTCCTTCCATGTAGACGCGATGCCTTCGATCTTCTCCGGATTGCGGGCGATGTATGCGTCCGTCAACCCCAATAAGTCAATCACGCGGTGTCCCATCAGCTGGTAACTGATCATTCCAATCGTGCTCGTCGCCAGCGAAAAGTCACTACCCATATGTTTCTTCAGCATCGTTCCCATGAAATGCATCTTGCGAACAATGTTCTGTTCGAAATACCAGAATGTCTCGACATGATCACGGGAAAGCGTCATCGAGCCAAACGAGAAGAGCACACACGCTGCCCCGACCGCTAAAACCGCAGCTTTCACCTGCTTAAACAGAGTCTCGGCAAGAGCAAGTATCGATGCAACAAACAGAAAATAGAGCACCGGAACGATAGGCACAAAGAACCGATAGACCTTTAGCACGTCGCCTCCCACCCAAACGATATAGGCGATGTAAACTGCGACATAGAGATAAAGCAGTGAGAACCTCTCCCACAACTTTTTGATTGCGAGAATTGGCAATAAGAACACGATGCCGAAAAGCCCGGCCGTCTTGGTGAAATACCACAGATATTCCAATCCGCTGTATATGTATTCAAGTCCGACTCCGCTCTTGGCGTAGTATGGATTCGGAAACAATGATCCGTAGTAAGTCAGCTTAAACACGGCAAATGGGAGTAATGGCACGACATATAGCAGGAAATATTCCAACGGAAATCTCCGCTCGCGCAAAATGCGATTGATCAAGATGATCCCGAATACGATTACTCCTTCGGGCCGCAGAAGACTGGCGATAATTAACAACGCCGGCGTCACGCGCGGTCGCAAATACTCCGTTACCACTGCCGCCGTAACCATGCAGGTAAAGGCGGCCGTCTCCAGGCTTGCAATCGCCCAATACGCCATCGCCAAGTTACTAAGCATTGCCAACGACAATCCGGCATAGAGCATCCCGGTGCGTCCTTCATAATGATGTTGCACCAGTAACAACAACAGCACAAACAAGGCGGCGCCAGACGCAACCCCCAGTAATTGCGAAACGGGTAGATAGTCGATTCCCAGAAGCCCTTTGGCTAAAGCCAAGACCATTACCCAGAGAAAGTTGGTGTAGCCTTCGACTCGTTCGCCAATGTTGAACACCAGTCCATGGCCATTGAGAAAATTCTCGGCGTAGCGAAACGAAATGTAGGCATCATCCTGCGTTAGCTCGAAATATAGGCAGGTATATATGAAGACACCTATGGCAACAGCCATTAGTGCAAACAGCGGGAATGATCCGGTTGTGGTGGATTCAATTCTTCTGGACGTAGTCGTTTGCTTTTCGCGCTTCTTCACCATAATTGATCCGAATATAAAACGTAGACGCAGAAAAGCAATATTTGTTCGTCCGACTAAGTCGCAATAATTGAAGGATTTCGATGAGCTTCCTGCCCTCAGTTCTTCCCATCCAGAATTCGTTCTAATTCATCCATCGCGCGGTTCATTTTCTGCATGCTCAACTCGAACGGCTCCGAGCTGGTCATGTCGACGTCGGCCGCCTGCATCAGCTCAATAGGATATTCCGATCCGCCCGAGGAAAGGAAATCGAGGTATTTCCGTGTTGCTTCCCCTTCGCCATCCCAGACTAATTCAGATATCGCCGCGGAGGCGGTGTAAGCCGTCGCGTATTGATAAGCGTAGAAGTCGTGGTACAATTGTGGGACTTGCGTCCATTGCGATTTGATATTCTCGTCCACAAAGCAGACGTTATTGTCATGGCCGTAGTATCTCCTCGTCATCTCTAGATACACGCTGTTCAGAGTGTCGCCTGTAAGTTGCGCGCCCTGTTCCGCCATCTCATGGATGCGCAGTTCAAACTCAGACAACAGCGTCGCCCGAAATATCTTGAGCGCGAAGCCATCAAGGTAATCGCCGAGCAATGCAAGTCGTACATCATCATCTCTGGATTGCTTCAACATATACTGAATCAGCAATGCTTCGTTGACCATTGGAGCGACCTCCACGACAAACCTCGGGCAGACGGCCGTTACGAAAGGCTGGTGAACATTTGACAGGTAGCCTTGCACCGCGTGGCCAATCTCGTGCGCCAGTCCCTCCATATCCCCGTAACTGCCGTTGAAATTAATCATAATGTAGGGATGTACATCGTATGCCCAACTATTAGAATACCCGCCGGAGCGTTTCCCCTCTGATGGGAAAACATCAATCCAACGGTCAGAAAACGCCTTCTTCACAACCGCTATATAGTCAGTGCCCAATGGCTCAAGGGCTCCAAGAACATTTTTCTTGGCTTCATCAAAAGTGTATTGTCGGACAGCCTTGTCTACCAGCGGTGTAGCAAGGTCGTAGTAGTGCAACTGATCCACGCCGAGAACCCGCTGGCGAAGACGCAGATAGCGATGGAAGACAGCGAGGTTCCTTTTCACGCTTTCGACGAGGCTGCTATAAACTTGAACCGGAATATTGTCCCTGTCCAAAGAGCTCTCGAGACACGAGTTGTACTTGCGCGCTTTCATATAGAACAAGTCCTTCATGATCTGTGCATTCAGGAGCGCGCCGAGTGTACGGCGATATTCGTTTAGCTTTCCCAGATACGCAGCATAGGCCTCCTTGCGGCATTCGCGATTCGACGATCTGCGCTGAAGATCAAAGCCGGTCGGATCGAGTGTGATCTTTTTGCCGTCCCCATTCGTCATTTCCGGGTATGGGAGATCTGCGTTGACAAGCATGTCCTGAATGCTTGACGGCGCAACCGCAAGCAATTCGGCTTCTGCAATGATTCGTTCCTCTCCGTCCGCACCGAGGTGAGCATTACGTCGGCGGATGTCGATCAAGTAGTGGCGGTACTTTTCGAGTCGACCATCACCAGCAAGAAAGGACTGAACCACTGTTGGATTAATTGCCAGAATTTCGGGTTCGATGTAGGCAGACTTCTCGCTAAAGTCTGCACCCAGCTGGTCGATCTCCTGCTGCAGCGCCAGATGCGTTTGGTCGCGCATATCTTGATCCAGGCTCATGCTTGCGAAGGTATACAGCCGGGCGAATTGCTTATTGAGTTGGTCGAGAAGTTCTAGGCATTCTGTCAATCGTGCCGCCGACTTTCCCAGTGTGCCCTGATACTCCTTAAGTCCGGCGAGTTCATCGAGAAATTTCTGTTTGGCAGCACCACAGGCCCCCTTCGACTCATAGAGATCGGTAAGGTCCCATTTGTACTGGTTTGGTATCTTGTTGCGATCACGCTCCTGCGCCATCAGAGCCAAAGGAAACAACAACGCCGCGCTTAGAATAAATTGAGCAGGTAATCGGAAGGAACGCATACATTGACCTCCAGCGGAGAAATCGACGACCTTGGTGGTGTTTAGTGGCGGCCGCAACCGGAACGGCTTGACTGAACAATAGTCTTCGAGTCGGGGGATGTCAATGGTTCAGAACTTCGATCTACACAGGTGAATCAGAACAAGATCACTTCAGGCTACTTTTGCTTACGCTCGAGAGTACTTTCGTAGATCTCGATATAGCGTTTCGCCGACTTCTTCCAGGAAAAGTCCTTTTTCATTCCTCGTTTCATCAAAGCCTGCCACGTCTTCTTCTTCTCGAAAAGAGCCAATGCCCGCTTGACAACTGAGAGTAAAGCTTCGCCGGTGTACTCCTCGAACAGGAATCCGGTGGACTTCCCCTTCGCTTCGTCATAATCGACA
>CAUJJY010000228.1 GCA_963205155.1 Candidatus Zixiibacteriota bacterium
TTGAGCCAAGCACCAAATCGGGCTTTGTTTCGGCAACCGCCTGGTCACTTGGTCGATATTTACCAGTCTGGACGAGTATGCTTTTAATGCCGCAATTCTGGGCTCCTTGAACATCGTTGATCAAGTCGTCACCGATCATGCACGTATCACTCGGAGGAAGGCCAATGTTCTCAAGTGCCATTCGATAGAATTCCGGAGACGGTTTACCGATTACGAGAGCCTCGATTCCGGCAGCGTATTCAATTCCTGTAATGAAAGCGCCAATATCGAGCTTCAGCTGCCCCCCGGTGAGCCAATACCGTCCTTTGTGCAGTGCAATTATGGGTACGCCGTCCATCGCAAAAGCAAACAGCTTCGACATCAGCGTATAGTCCCATAACTCACCTACATCGCCGATAATCATGCATTCCGGTTTGGTGTCGGAATGACTGAATTCTTCGAAATCGGATTTGACATCGTCCGATAGCAGCTTGAAACAGGTATGGATTTTGCATTGTCGGAGATACCCTAAGGCTGCAGCGGGAGCACTGAATATCTCATTCGGTTCGATTGGCAGTCCGATCTCCTGCAGTTGGCGGCTCAAAGAGTCCTTGGATTTGGTGGTCGTGTTGGTGCAAATGCGAATCGGATAGCCTCGTTCCTTTAAGAGGGCAAGCGTTTCGGCCGCACCGGGCAAACAGCGATCGTCGACGGTCAGAGTACCGTCAAGATCAAACAAGAGTGCTTTAATGTTGTGAAAGTCCATCATTTACCCTTGAGAAAGAATGTGTTGCAAATGCAGTGCTCAAGTTCGCTAAGGACTGCTATTATATTTGATTTAAGGACGCTGAACAGCTTAATTGTCTGAAATTCGCTCATGGGCAATAACATCTCGCACGGGACATTCAACACTATGAATTTTACGACAATTCGCTGGGTAGATAACGAAGTTGAGATACTCGACCAGACTCTTTTGCCCACTTTGGAAAAGTATGTCCGGCTACACAACTATCGTGAGATCGTGGCAGCGATCAAGTCTCTACAGGTCAGGGGAGCGCCGTTAATTGGCGTGGCAGCAGCTTACGCTGTGGCAATGGCTGCTATGCAGTGCCGCAATAAGGTCGAGTTTGCCGTAGCCGTCAACGACATCAAATCTGCTCGTCCGACAGCGGTCAATCTTAGCTGGGCGGTGGAGCGAATGTTAATAACCTATCACGCGTTTTCGGAGTCACCAGACCGTAACCGACGCCTGCTTGATCTGGCAATGCAGATTCATGATCAGGATGCGCGAATGTGCGACCGTATCGGTATCAACGGTATGGGACTTCTCCCGGCCATCGGTACGGTTATGACCTACTGCAATGCCGGCGCATTAGCTACCGGGGGAAGCGGCACTGCCTTGAGCGTGATATACCAAGCCTTCCGTTCAGGCAAGAAGCTCGGCGTCTACGCTTGCGAAACCAGGCCCATACTCCAGGGCGCACGTCTCACGGCATGGGAACTGTCCCGTGAGGGTCTTGATGTAACCTTGATTACGGACAACATGGCTGGATATCTCATGGCGCAGGGAATGATAAACTGCGTCATAGTCGGAGCCGATAGAATTGCTATCAATTATGACGTTGCCAACAAGATTGGCACCTATTCGCTCGCGATCCTCGCCAAAGAACACAACGTCCCGTTTTATGTCGCGGCACCCACTACAACGTTTGACAATCGCGTTGCATCGGGAGTCGACATCGAAATTGAGCAGCGATCCGGCGACGAGGTCAGGCGGTGGGGCAGTTATCGGACTGCTCCGGAGACAGTCCGTGTTTACAATCCGGCGTTTGACATTACTCCGAATCATCTGATATCGGCCATCATTACCGATCGTGAACTGATTAAATGCGCCAGATGGAGCGGTTAGATTTGCGGCTTTCCGTGCTTGACACACGGGCTTAAAACATTGATATTCAACAGCTATAGAGGAAGTGACCGAAGATGATTCATGTTGCCATTATTGCCGGCGGAAAAGGAGAACGCTTCTGGCCGTTCTCGACCCGCGAGAATCCCAAACAACTTCTCAAAATTGCCTCCGACAAGACTATGCTGGAGGAAACGCTCGACCGCGTGTCGGATTTTGTGCCATTGGAACGCACGGTCATTGTCACGGGAGAGAACATCCGGAAACAGATACTTGATCGCCACCCGACGATTAAGGATTCAAATATCCTTGCTGAACCCTTCGGCAAAAATACCTGCCTCGCAGTCGGATTTGCAGCAATACACCTGTTCAAAAAAGACCCCGATGGTGTAATGGTGGTGCTTTCTGCCGACCATTTCATTCGCCCGAAAGAAAGACTCATTGATATTTTGCGCTTTGGCGCGGCGATTGCCGAGCGGGACGATGTCCTGATTACCATCGGCATTAATCCAACGCGACCGGAGACCGGATACGGTTATATTGAGTTGGGTGAGCATTATGATTCGTTTGATGGTCTGATCAGCTTCAAAGTGAAGCAGTTTAAGGAAAAGCCGAATCGCACCCTGGCGCAGCAGTATTATATCGGCCGCATGCATATGTGGAATTCGGGGATGTTTATCTGGTCGACCAAGTCGATTCTTAATGCAATATCCCGTTGCAAACCGGAAATGCATCGCCTGCTGACCGAGTACGGGGAGAAGATTGGTACTGCAGATGAATTGAAGGCCCGACAGGAGTTATTCGAACGGGCCGAAGGTGTGTCGATTGACGTTGGTGTTCTGGAAGAGGCCAACAATGTTGTTGTGATCAAGGCTGATCTGATTTGGGACGATATCGGCAGTTGGTTGGCGCTCGAGCGAATCAGCATCAAGGACAAGGACAATAATGTGTCTATTGGCGATACAATTCTTCATGAATCTTTCGAAATATCAGCAGTGAATGCCGGTGAAGGCATACTCGCAACGTTGGGAATCTCAGATTTGGTTGTTGTCAAGACCGATTCCGTAGTCCTTGTGGCTCACAAGACACGCGTGAATGATATCAAGTCATTGTTGGCGCGCCTGAAGGACGATCCGCGCTATGACAAGTACTTATAGCCTTGTGAGTAGTTCTAATTCATGGAATTTTGTGCAGATAATACCCTCGAACACGAAAATTGGTCAGTTGGGTTGCCACAAGGTGTGAACTCGCTCATCGTCAATTGGAGTGATCCTCGATCCGTTCAAATCGCGGCAAAATCTATCCTCGCCGGGGAGAGCGTTGTCGTACCATCAGAGACTATTTACGGTTTGACCTGTAATGCCTTGAATGCAAGAGCCGTTGAACAGCTCTATCGAATAAAGGGCAGAGAACTGACAAAGCCTTCGGCCGTATTTCTCGGAAACCGCGAAAATATCTCCGCAGTGGCCGAAGTAACGACTGCAATGGCCGAGCGAGTCATAGAGAAATTCCTTCCTGGTCCCCTGACAGTTGTTCTGAACTCCAGACTGGGCAATTTAGTTGGCGTCGTTGGAGTTGATGGCAAGATCGGAATCAGAATCAGTTCACATCCGTTCATTCAGGCACTTTGCCGACGAGTGAGTTCGCCGATCATAGCAACCTCGGCCAATATCTCGGGTTTGGCTGATTGCCGGACCGAAGGGGAAGTGCTGGCGTCTTTCAATGGACTCATTCCAGTGATCATATTCGAGAGCACGGCGCTAACTGAACGCTCAACGACTGTCGTGGATTTGACAGGGGAGCGTCCGCTTCTGCTCCGCGATGGAACTATACCGTTTTCAGAAGTGTTAAACTGCGCAGAAGGTAATCAGTAGCTATGTATAGTATTGTGTATGTATGTACCGGAAACACGTGCCGTTCACCGATGGCTGAAGGGATTTTGCGCACGCTCCTAAGTCAGAAGGGAATCGAGGACGTTGATGTAACTTCGGCGGGGATAGGCACTTTGGATGGTTATCCGGCGACTCAGCATGCAGTTGAGATATCGCGACGCCATCAAATAGACATCTCCGGTCACCACTCCACTCGAATGACGGAGCGAGTATTCAGGGAAGCCGACTTGGTATTTGCTTTGGCCGAAAACCACTATGAGGCTCTCAAAAATATGCCGGGGGCCGAGCTGAAGTTATTTATGGTCAAGGCGTATCCCGAGAGCGGCCACAACGACACAAGGCATTCAGTGGATGACCCGGTCGGTGGTACGCTCGAAGAATACAAGAAGACTTTCGAGGAGATCTACAGTGAAATCAAACGGGCTCTACCCGAAGTGATCAGGAGGATCGAACATCATCGCCAAGCATCGTAAGAAAGCCCTGGGCATAGCGATTTCAATACCCGTAATCGTGGTCCTCTTGCTGTTGAATTTTCGCGGCGAATCAGGTGCGGCCGACACTTCCGCCGCGCAGGCCGTTCCTACTGATAGCCTGTATCGTCAGCTTCCAAATGATTCATTTGGACCCGGTGAGTATCTCAAATTCAGCGTTGGTTATGGTTTCGTAACAGCAGGCACTGCGACATTGGAAATTCGCGATACGAACACGTATAACGGTGCCCTCTGCTTCCAAATTTACTCCGAGACAAATTCCAATAAGTTTTTTGACGGATTCTACAAGGTTCGCGATACGATAGTATGCCAGTTTGATGCCGAAGGTCTATTCTCGCACTATTTCTTCAAGGCTCTCCATGAAGGCTCCTATCATTCTTCGCGGGAAATCAGTCTCGACTATTCGCAGCGCCGTGCGATAACGAAGAAGGGCGAAGACGATATTGACACACTCGCCATAGCCGCATTTTCGCAAGACGTCATGACCGCATTCTATTACATTCGCACCCTGCCGCTGGAAGTCGGCCAAACGATCAAGCTGAATTATGTGGATCACGACTCAGCAACGGTCATGGATGTTCGCGTTCTCAAGCGTGAGACCGTCGATGTGCCGGCGGGTCGATTCAATTGCATTGTCGTTGAGCCAATGCTGCAGGCCGCGGGCGTGTTCAAGCAGGAAGGCGAGGTCAAGGTGTGGCTGACCGATGATCGTCTCAAAATGCCGGTATTAATGAAGAGCAAAGTCCTCGTTGGTTCGATCCACGCCGAATTAGTTGAGTTCAAGCTCGGCAATCTGAATTGGTAATGATGAAACAGATCGATCTCTCGAGAATCAAAGTGCGTTCAATTGCCGGAAGGCACTCAAAGGTTCACCGCTCGCAATTTGACGTTCAATTGTCGAGCGCTGGTGTCTCGGATTTTGTCGACTCACTGCCAAACATTCTCAAGGGTGCAGACCTAAAGAATCTTGTTGCGGCAATCGTCAAGGCGCGCAAGACCCGCAAGCCAATTCTGTGGATGTTCGGCGCCCATGTGATCAAGGTTGGGCTGGCGCCGGTACTGTGTGAAATGATGCACGCCGGTTGCGTACAAATGATTTCCACCAACAACGCCGGACTCATTCACGACCTGGAGCTCGCATTCTTTGGTCAGACCTCCGAAGACGTCGAATCAGCCCTCACGGAAGGTGAGTTCGGTATGACCAAGGAGACGGTTGCGCATTACGGCGGAATCATTGATACCGTCCGACGCGAGAAAGTCGGACTTGGTGAAGCTGCGGGGATTTACATCAATCGCAAGAAAGCTAAGAATCGAAAACGTTCGATCTTTGCCGTTGCACAATCGCTTGGCATTCCGGCAACGGTACATGTAGCGATCGGCACGGACATTGTTAATGCCCATCCAACATATGACGGTGCAGTCATTGGGGCGGCGTCACAAGACGACTTCAAGATTCATTGCCACAATGTCACTCGACTTCGAAACGGCGGCGTAGCACTCAATTGGGGATCGGCAGTGATTATGCCGGAGATTTTTCTCAAGGCGATTGCGATTGCCCGTAACCTTGACAGGAAATTTACGAAATTTACAGTGGCCAATTTTGACATGATCGGGCTTTACCGCCCGCGCAATAATTTTGTCGCGCGTCCGCGATTGCTCGGCGCGACGACCTACGACTTTGCCGGTCATCACGAGATCATGCTTCCCCTGCTTTGGGCGGCTGTCCGCGAGCGGCTAAAGTCGTAATTGAAACGGAGAAGGAAGTAATGCCGAAAATCGTTGAGTGCGTTCCGAACTTTTCGGAAGGGCGGCGCCCGGAGGTACTTAAGGCGATTACCGATGCCATAACCGCCGTGCCGGGTGTGGTACTGCTTGATGCCGAGATGGATAAGGATCATAACCGAGCGGTAGTAACCCTTGCCGGCGAGCCTTTGGCGGTCAAAAAAGGCGTCTTCCAGGGGATTAAGAAAGCCTCTGAATTGATCGACCTGCGCACGCATCAAGGGGAGCACCCGCGAATGGGGGCGACCGATGTTTGCCCGTTCATTCCAATCAGCGAGATCACCGTCGAAGAATGCGTCGAGTTGGCAAAGTCGCTCGGGGATCAGGTGGGAAAAGAGCTCGGAATTCCTGTATATCTGTATGAACAAGCGGCGTCACGCCCCGACCGCGTGAGCCTTCCCGATATCCGCAATAAACACGGTCAATACGAAGGCATTAAGGCTACGATTGAATCCGATGATACCCTCATTCCTGATTATGGCCCACGCAAAATGCACGAACAAGCCGGCGCCATCGCCATCGGCGTCAGGTTGCCGCTGATTGCTTTCAACGCTTATCTCGGCACCAACGATCTGAAAGTTGCGCAAAAAATCGCCAAATCGATAAGGGCAAATACCGGCGGGTTCACATTCTGTCGTGCCATGGGATTTGAAATCAAGGACCGAAATTGCGTCCAAGTGTCGATGAATCTGGTCAATTACTTACAGACGCCTATTTACCGGGTACTCGAGACGATCAAATCTGAAGCGGCTCGGTGGGGAACGCAGGTTACTTCGACAGAAATCGTGGGTCTCGTTCCTAACGAAGCGATTACCAATTCGGCGCGTTGGTACCTTATGCTGGAGAACTTCAGCAAAGAACAGAT
>CAUJJY010000229.1 GCA_963205155.1 Candidatus Zixiibacteriota bacterium
GAAAAATACCGGCTAATCGACTTGTCAGGATGTACATAGAAGTCCAACTTCGCCGCGACAAGCTCTTTGATTAGCTTATCATGGTAGCTCTTCGACATCGTGTGTACATCGACGCAGGCATGGTGACTGATCTGCAAAAAATACTCGTAATAACCACGCGGCAGATAGAATGCATCCCAACCAAATACCATTGGCTGAATCAACACTCCCAGTGCCTTGACAAGTTCATCAGCGCGAAAGTCATAACCGCGAGCTTTCCCGAACGACATAGGTTGCCCGGCAGCCGTATTCACTGACTCAAGTATCTGATACCCGATTCCTTCCTGAAATTCGTTCCAAATACCAAAATCCGTAAACCAAATTTGGGCGCCCCAGAAGTATTCCTGTTCATAACCAAGCAGACCGATACGATGAACAAAATAGGGCAATTGTTCGACTCTTTTGGGGAAGCGAATTGTGAATTGGGCGGCTTCCGGATGCGTGTAGTGGAGTCGACCGTCGTCGTACTTCACATAAGTGTCGTCGAGCTTGGCGCTCCCCTCAAACGACTTGGCAATCATCTCGGCTGTCAATACCTTCATCGAGTTCTTTCCTTTAAATGACGATACAGATTGTAGTCCACCCGCGGCGAAGCTAAGAGTCGGCTACCAAGAAGATTGTAGCTTGCTCAATCCTTCCGGAATGCGTGCATCTTCCGCTCGCTGCCAACGGTCGGAAGAAAATGGATACTTATAACTCTGCCCCTTTACCTGCGCAAAGACTATGTCAAAGTCTTTGTCGTTAGTCGGAACATACAGGACAATGCGTTCTCCAATGACGCTCTGATCGGACGGAAGGAAGTCGGAACTGACTTTTGCCCTGCCCGCATTGAGGATTGTTCGTGACTTCAAATCAAACCCATTTGGATATTGTGCGTAATTGATGAGGTAACAGAACAAGCGTGGCTCAATACCAGCTGGAAATGTGACCCGCAATACCCAACCAGAGTGGGCGTGAATCTCGGTAGAGAAATTCTTGGGCAGCTGGTCACTATACATCTGCTGAAAATCGCCGATAATCTGCCTTAGCTCTGAATCGCTCCAACCTTCCACGAGCAATTCCATTTCACTGGTTTCGAAACTGACTTTGGGCTGCTTGCTGCGGTTGCCAAATAGAAGTGAGAAAATGCTCATGATCCGCCAACTATGATTATGTGGTTTGCTCAGTTGGTAGCCCACCCGGAACGGAGCGAAGGGTGGAACATCAGGTACCACCAGTAAAAATCGGAGAGTGAGGGATTCGAACCCCCGGTCCCTTGCAGGACAACGGTTTTCAAGACCGCCGCAATCGACCGCTCTGCCAACTCTCCGGACGGAATATATTCCCCAAACAGCTTCCGCGCAACCGAAAAGCGACTGCCGGAAATGTGATTGACGACAAGCCACCAAACGTCGATTTTACCAATAAACATTTGCTGAACCTACAGACCGTTGCGACCAAGAGTCGCCAAGGAGACATTATGGCAGAAGGTTTTGTACTGATTCGCACAATCGCGGATTTTGAGAATTGGTGGAACAACGAGACAAAGGCGACGCGGAAGATACTTGGTGCTTTGACTGACGCTTCGCTAAGTCAGTCCGTCGCCAAGGACCATCGCACGTTGGGCAGAATGGCCTGGCATATCATCCAGACTATGGGCGAGATGCCGACCCGTCTTGGCATGAAGATCGATGCACCGGATGAACACGCTCCGGTTCCGACCAGCGCCGTTGCTATCCAGCAAGCGTACGACAAAGCCGCGACTTCGTTGTTGGCAACGATTAGGAAGAATTGGAAAGACGAGACGCTGCTGCAGGAAGACGACATGTACGGCTCGATGTGGACGCGCAGCTTCACCCTCTTTGTCCTGATCGGTCACGAGGTTCATCACCGCGGCCAGATGACCGTCCTAATGCGTCAGGCCGGATTGAAAATTCCGGGAATTTACGGTCCATCGCTGGAGGAATGGGGCAGTTACGGGATGCCGGCACCAGCGGTGTAGGTCACGAATCACGGTATGGGAAGGGGCAGGTCAGAGCGACCTGCCTTATTGCTTTGTGAATCTCACTTGCAGCCCGCGCAGGGTTGGGGACCGCCCGCAAAAATGTAGTTAACCAATGAGACAATATCGGCAATATTGGTTCTCCCAGAGCAGTCGAGGTCGCCATTCCTACCATCAAGTGGTTCTGCACCGCTGGCGAAAATATAGTTGATCAAGTAAATGGCATCGGCAATGTTGACACTTTGGGATGCGTTGATATCTCCGCATTGAACTACACGACTCGCCAATACAATGATGCCAAGACGATCAGCTGCGTAAAAGGATCCATTTTCAAAAGGCCAGTTTGCCTGCACTTCTCGAAGCCAAGTTGATCCTGATAAAGCACTGTCCGCCCAATCAAAATAATCTACTGCCAACCCGATACGATCTCCCGGAGAGCGGCGATTTATCGATTCACGTTCGTTGCCTAACGGTATCGCCATCTCAACTATTACATGGGTTCCGTTGTGGCCGACAGCCCCAAAGTAGTTAGGGGTCAGATATGCAGACAAAGGTCGGCCCGCGGCTGGATCAGAGGAATAAGGAATGCTTGGCTGAAAGAACGTCGAATCATTAGCCCCGCCTTCGATTACACGATAGCGTCCCTCGCTCGAATCAGCTGCAAACGAACTGTCAAAGTCATCATCAATTATCAAGTCCATACGATCAAGCGCATTTCCAGTCGAGTCCGATCTAACCTCGAGCATGAAATACGCAAAGGCTGAATCATTCTTGACTGAGAGGATGGCGGCGCCGTGTGACATGTCAACTACGATACCGACAAAGAACTCCGCGAGACTGAATGCAGAGACGTCATAGACTCCAGCATCCACCCATTCGTCCGGAGCAACTTGCCCATCGATTGCGGGGGCGGAAAACGCCCAATACGATTCGAATTCACGGTCTTCCACCATAATACGACTACCGAGGCTCACAATGTCATCATCGGCTACTTCATCACCGGATACAGTTGCCTCGGCTTGAGCGTAAAACTTGCCGCGTTGCTCGGCCTGCCACAAAACCTGAGGCAGAATCACTGAATCATGATCAGCGAGTGCGAACGAAATCGCCTGTTCCCACTGATAGCTCGGAGTTAGCACCGTTTCCTCGCGGACGGTATATGTTACAACGACAATCGATTCCGCTGCTGTGCCGGAATTTATCGCCACAATCGGCGACAGCCGGTATTCTGGAAAATCTGCCGGGGCTTGGTTGTCCAAAGGCTGTTGTGGCAACCACAATCCAATATTGTGTTCGACTATCGTATCGCGCCGAAATTTCACAGCCAATTCCGCGTGCGGGAAATTCTCATGCAAGTACGATGGGAACACGCGATTATGGAAATACTCGAGCCCGACAACTCCGTCGGAATCCTGAATTCCGATAACGCCCAATCGTGTGAAATTGTCTGCGACTGAAAGGTATTGAAATGTTATGGATGAATCGGTGTTTGAAAGAATCACTTGAAACTGAAGATACGTTGGAGATCCGAAGATCCTGACACTGTCGTACGATACTATGAATGTATCAAGCGTGGGGTTTGTCCAGACATACACTCCCCCGTTTATGCCCGGAACAAGGTACAGATCGAAGTAACAAGGGCTGAGTGAGTTTGATGCAAAGAACCCAGGAATGCAGAACTCCTGACCATTCTGGCCAAAGTAGCCGTCTATGGTCAGGTTAGGTTCGGAAAACGAGATGACTCCGTTGGTGCCAATGTACACGCTGTCGTAGTTACGGTCACAATATGGAAACGCGAATCCGATCGGAAACGGTCCGGAAGTTCCGTCATCAAGGCGGTTGGCGGGAAGAACGGGGTTGTACCAGAATTCGTCGCCTACACGTTGTCCGGTTGTGGTGATGTCAATCCAATCATACTGAACACCCTGATTCGTGTCGCTGTCGGTCCAATAGTAACCATAACTATTACGGCTGCTGACTCCATGAAACCCGGCACTCGTCGCAGCTGGCAAGTTGCGGGCTGGCTCCTTAAAAGCGGCCGAGGTTGCTGCCGTCAATGGCTCATGTTGGCCAATACAGAAAATCGCTATAGTGCACAAAAGGGCAAAATATGCGCACATCTGCTCCTCCTGAATTTTATGCTGTTTCCTAAATGATTACAATATCGACCGGCATAATTAATAAAAACGAGTAGCTCCACCTTGTCAAGGACATTTGCAAATGCGGCCAGGCGGGTCTCTAACAAATTTGTCTCCAGATCGAGAACGACAACGTCGAATTTGTTGCTGCTACAAATTGACATGGACAAAAGACCAGACATAAGCATTGAGGCCCGATTGACTTTGCGATTGCCGAAGTGTATCTTTTCCCAGCACCTATCAAGACCCTTGGGCATGACCAAGGGGAAAGGACAACTACCGTGGAGACTATGTGGGCCGGTGTGAAGCCGGAACGGGCGGCGGGAGCCGATTTTCGCGAAGTCAAGATCCCCCAGATAAACGACAACCAGGTACTGATCAAGACCAAGGCGTCCTCGATTTGCGGTACCGACAAGCATATCTACAACTGGGACAAGTGGGCGCAGGGGCGCCTCAAGCCGCCGTTGATTTTCGGCCACGAATGTTGCGGTGAAGTTGTCGAAGTCGGCAAAAACATCCGCGGTCTCAAGCTTGGTGATTTTGTCGCCGCCGAATCGCACATCCCCTGCGGTGTCTGCAAACAATGCCGCATGGGCAATATGCACATCTGCGACAATCTGGTAATTCTCGGCGTCGACACCGACGGCATCTTTGCGGAGTATGTCGCGCTTCCGGAAATCGTCTGCTGGAAAATTGACAAGGGGATGGACCCGGCAATCGCCTCGATCCATGAACCTTTCGGCAACGCCGTCTACACCACCATGTCCGCCAATGTGTCGACCAAGCGAATCGCCATCATCGGCGATGGGCCGACCGCGGCGTTTTCGTGCGGTATCGCCAAAGCCGTCGGCGCGGAGCGAATCTACAATATCGGCATGCAGGATTTCAATCTGGATATCTGCAAGCAGATGGGTGCGCACGTCTCGATCAATGTCGCAAACGACAAGGATTTCAAGACGCGCATCTGGGATGAAACCTCCGGCGGCGTCGATGTCGT
>CAUJJY010000230.1 GCA_963205155.1 Candidatus Zixiibacteriota bacterium
TCCTCCGCCCATGGCAAGCTGCTCGGGGGCAAGACGCATGACTTCCGCAAAATTGACGGAACCCAGATGCCAGAACAGCAACATGATGCCGAGGGCAAAACCGAAATCGCCAATTCGATTGACGATGAAGGCTTTCTTGCCGGCATCGGTGGCAGACTTGCGTTCATACCAGAATCCGATCAACAAGTATGAACAAAGACCAACGCCCTCCCAACCGACATACATTAACACGAAATTGTTGGCAAGAACGAGGATCAACATCGAACCGGTGAACAGATTCAAGTAAGTGAAGAAGCGCGAGTAATCTTTGTCATGCGACATATACCCGATCGAGTAGACATGGATCAGAAATCCCACGCCACTGACCACAAGTATCATGATTGAGGAAAGCGGATCCAGCAGGAAGCCGATATCCGCATTGAAGCTGCCGGACGGAATCCAGGAATAGAGAATAACTTCAAAGCTGCGGCTTTCAGCCGGCAGACCGATCAACTGAATTACTGCATTCACAGACAGAAGGAACGCCGCCAATACCGAGCCACAAGCAACGGCATTGATAATCGGCTTGGACAGCCGGCTGCCGAAAAGTCCATTGATCAGGAAACCGATCAGCGGCATAATCGGAATTAGCCAGATTAAGTTCATTCCCTCTCTACCTCATCTACCACTTCAAAACATTAACTTCATCAATATTGGCGGTATCTCTATTTCGGAACAAAGCAATAATGATCGCCAACCCAACTGCAGCTTCCGCCGCGGCGACGGTCATGATCACAAATACCATCACATGCCCGTCCAACGTACCCATCTCACGCGAAAAAGCGACCATTGCCAGGTTGGCGGCATTGAGCATCAACTCGATCGACATGAAGATTATCATCACATTGCGGGCAATGATTACGCCAATCATACCAATGACAAAAATGACACCGGCGACTATCAAGAACCATTCAAGTGGTATCATCTCAAAGCCTCTTCTTCGCCATGACTACTGCGCCCAACACAGCAACGATCAACAGAATCGATGTCAGTTCAAATGGGTACAAGTACTTAGTAAATAGTTCCATTCCGACGGCCTGTACCGAACCGAATTCAGGCGGTAATTGCGCCTGCGCACGCTCTAACATCGCGGACGACGAGATGGCTACCGTTGTCTCGAACAGAAGAACAACGGCGAACGCGATTGCGAGCGGTTTGAACTTAAGTTTGATATCTTTGCCAAAATCCTCGCGGCGCAAATTGAGCAGCATAATCACGAAAAGGAACAGGACCAGAATAGCACCGGCATATACGATGATCTGGAGCATCGCCAGGAACGCTGCATTCAACATGATGAACAGTATTACTTGCGACACAAATGACGTGAGAAGGTACATTACCGAGGCAATTGGATTGCGCTGGATAATCACCAGTATCGAGGCTGCAATTGACAGCGCAGACGCCATTAAGAAAATTGCCAGTTCCATTTTTAGTGCTGTGGTCTGCCTTCCTCGGACTGCTGCCACGCTACTCTGCGCATCGGACGAAGGAATTTGACTTCCGACGGTTTTGTTCGCGGCCACTTGACCAATAGGTCGTCTTTGGTATAAATGAAGTTGTCGCGATGACTGGAAGCGAATTCGTACTCCTTACCCAGGAAGATCGCCTCCTCGGGACAAGCCTCCTCGCAAAAACCGCAAAAAATGCATCGCAGTTCGTTAATCTCATAAATCTTGGCGTAGCGTTCACCGCGCTCCGTCTCCGCCGGTTCCATATAGATGGCGTCAGCCGGACAAGAGGCCGCACATAGTCCACAGCAGACACACCGCTCGCTGCCATCATCGTAGCGCTCGAGAAAATGCAATCCGCGATAGCGCGGCGCCATTGGCGGCTTAACAAACGGATAATCTACCGTGACCGGCTTGTGAAACATCTGCTTGAAAACGACAAACATGCCCTTTGGTATGGCGATGAAGACTTCTTTTAAAACGCGAAACATCGTCTACCTCCTAAAGCAGGACAAATAACGCGGTGATCAGGATGTTGGCAAGCGCTATCGGGATCAACACAAACCAACCAAACTTCATTAGCTGGTCATAGCGGAAGCGCGGCAACGATCCACGAACCCAAATATAGAAAAACAAAAACGCAAAACACTTTATGACAAACCAGAGAACCGGAGGCAGGAAAGGTCCCTGCCAGCCGCCGAGAAACACGGTTGTGGCGACCGCAGAAACGGTCACCATGTTGGCATACTCTCCGACGAAAAATAGACCGAAACGCATCGAGGAATACTCGGTGTGATAGCCGCCGACCAATTCGGATTCGGCTTCGGGAAGATCAAACGGTGAGCGATTGGTTTCCGCAAACGCGCAGATCAGGTAAAGCACGAATCCAACCGGCTGTTTGACGATGTACCAGTCGAGAATCGAACTCTGCTGCTCAACCAGTTCCACCAGGTTCAGCGTACCGGCAAGCATGATTACGCCGATTAAAGACATGCCCAGGCCAATCTCGTACGAAATCATCTGTGCGGAAGAGCGCAATCCCCCCAACAGCGAGAACTTGCTATTCGGCGACCAGCCGGCCATGATGATTCCGTAAATTCCAAGTGATGTCATCGCCAAAATGAAAAGCAGTCCGAGGTTGAAATCGGAGACCACCAAATTGATTTCTCGACCAAAGAGATTGATGGTACTGCCAAAGGGAATGACAGCCAATGGCAACATGGCTGGAATAAACGCCATCAACGGTGCAAGCAAGTAGAGCGGTTTGTGCGCTGCGGCCGGTATGAAATCTTCCTTGAAAAGCAGCTTAATCAAGTCTGCTATAGGTGTAAGCAAACCCCTATATCCGGCGGTGTTAGGGCCGATACGCGATTGCATCCGCGCCAGGAATCGGCGCTCAAGGTATGTCGTCCACGCGCACGTCAACAGCAGCACGTTGAGCACCATGAAGGCTTTGACACCGGTTATAACAGCAAATTCCAACATCTTACATCTTCGTCACTTTGACGTGATCGAATTTTTCCTTTAAACCCATCAGCAAGTTTGGCCGTAATTCGCGGAAGTTCTCGGGAAGAAAGACAACCTTACCCGGAAGTTCAGCAATGACTCGAGCGTTGCCGACCACCTTACCGGTCCGCGATTCAACTTTGACGAGGTCGCCATCCGAAATCATGAGTTCTTTGGCGTCGATTTCACTCAAGCCAACAAACGGATCTCCAGTAAACTTCAATAGACTTGGATTTCGCTCGGTGTTTGGACCGCGATGATGATCTGCATTTCCAACAGTCAGGAAATTCGGATATTCTCTGTCGCTTGGAATGGCGTTGTAGGCAACGCGGTTGAATCCTGGCTTGGGTTGGTGCTTAGGGCGATCGTAAATTGCGCCCTCCGACTTGAACATCTCGTAGCGCACCGGAAGAACATCGCCTAAGGACTTATTCAGCTCTCCATAGACTTCACTTGGTCTTCCTTGGCCAAAGCTGACACCGAGCCGGTCGGCAAGTAATTCGAGGATTTCGCAGCCGGGCTTTGAATCGAACATCGGTTTGATTGCCGACTGTGTATATTGAATGCGGCCTTCCCAATTTGTGCGTGTTCCCTCGGTTTCAGCAAATGTCGACAAAGGCAGAATCACATCCGCAAGTCTGGCAGTCTCGGTCATAAAGCTGTCAACTACTACCAGAAGCTTCAGCTTCTCCAATACAGCGTCGGCATAATTGCCGTCAGGAAACACACGAACCGGGTCGGCGTTAAAGATAAACCCGCATTCGATCTCATCCTCGTTGATCGCTTCAAGTATACCGATCATGTCTTTGCCGGAAAAATCCGGTAGCGGTCCACGCCAAAGGTCTTCAAACTTCGATTTGGCGTCGCTTCCCTTCCCGCCGGGATATTGATTGGGATATGCGCCCAACAACTCGGCGCCGACTGAATTACTGCTTTCCGGAAGGACTGCAAGTTTCGCAGACTTGCAGATACGCCGGAGATTATCCAGCGCCAACAGCTCTTCATCACGGTATGGATAGCGACTAAAATCAGCACCGCAGAAAATCACAACATTGCTGGACCTCACCAGTGAGTCGGCAACTGCGCGAAGATCCGATTCGCCCACACCTGACATTGCTGCCGCCTTGGGGAGCAGAAGCTCGGTATGTGCCTGCTTGAACTCGCTGATTTGTTGATCACTCAGCCCGACGGCGCTCTTATCAAAGGTGGTAGAACTAACGGCGGCGTCAACTATTCCAGTCAACACTGCGAGGCCGGTCCCGGGTTTGTGCAGCAGATTTGTTGCTCCAGTCCGGACGCCCAAATGAGTGCTACGCGAGTTGATAATGATGATTTTGGCATCACGATAGCGAACGCCTCGTTTGATACGCAAGGCGGTAATCGGATTCTCCGAATGCAGGTCACTGGCGTAAACAACAAAGGTATCGGCTTTGTCGATGTCCTGATAACTAACGTGGTCTGGAGCAATCGCGCGAGAGGTTACTTCCTCACCGAATGTGAGACGACGCTTGCGATTAATCCGACTATCGATATGACTCGTCCCGATGACACGGCGGAGGAATCGCTGGAATGAATATATCTCCTCATTGGTGGAGGTCTCGCCGATCAAGCCAAAAAAGGCATTGCCCGATAGTTTAGACTTGAGTTCGCTGACCTGTGTCTTGATGAGATTCAAAGCTTCTTCCCATGTAGCCTCGATCAATTCGCCGTTCTTCTTGATCATTGGCTGTTTTAGTCGATCACTGCTGGCAACCTGCTGATAGCCATAGCGCCCGATATCACAAATAAAGCCACGGTCGATGTTTTCGTTCGGCCGCGAGGTGGCCCGGAAGATTTTGTTATGGAAAGTCCAATGCGTCAAGTTGCAGCCGTCGGGACAATGCGTGCAAACGGACTTTGCCTGTTTAGTCAACCAGACACGAACCTTATAGCGCCAATCATCGTTCGTCAGCGCGCCGACTGGGCAATACTCGACCACGTTGCCAGAGTAGAGATTCCGAATCTCCCGATGCGGCGGCGGCAAAATTTCGGTGTGATATCCGCGCTGATACGCGCCAAGGTCGTCCTCGAAACAGGCTTCATCGACAATTCGCGTGCAGCGATAACAGTGAATGCAGCGGTTCTGATTGCGGATGATTTCCGGTCCAATCTGCAAATCATCGAAAGTGGAATTTTCGTCAACTATGTTGCGATGCTTCGGTTCTTGAAGACGGCTATAGTCCAAACCGTACTTAAAGGTCACATCCTGCAAATCGCATTCACCGCCCTTGTCGCAGGTCGGACAGTCAAGCGGATGATGCGCCAGTATGAACTCCAGCACACCTTGTCGGGCTTTCACGACTTTCGGTGACTCAGTCATGACTACCATGCCGTCAGCTGCCGGAGTCGCACAGGCGACCTGCAGTTTCGGGAACTTCTCAATTTCAACGAGACAGATGCGGCAGGCTCCGACGGGAACCAATTGCGGGTGCCAACAGAAGACAGGAATGTCGATACCTGCCGCCAAGGCAGCCTGGAGAACCGTCTGCCCCTTAACCGCGGGAACTGTCTTGCCGTTGACTGTTATATTGAAGTCGCCCATTATCTCAACCTAAAATCTGATTTCACCAAGCACTTCTTGTGCTCGATGTGATACTCGTATTCATTGCGGAACTGCTTGATGGTCGAAATCACCGGGGTAGCGGCAGCGTCGCCAAGCGCGCAAATGGTGTTGCCTTCGATGTTCTTAGCCAGATCCAGCAGTGTGTCCAAATCTTGTGCCCTGCCTTGTCCGTGTTCGATTCGATGGATGATCTCGTACAGCCACCCAGTTCCCTGCCGACAGGGTGTGCATTTACCACACGATTCGTGCATGTAAAAATGCGCTAATATCTCGGCAACCCAGACCATGCAGGTATCTTCGTTCATGACAATAACCGCTCCCGATCCCAACATTGATCCTGCAGCTTGTACTGACTCGAAATCCAGAGGTGTATCAAGCTGATCGGGCATCAGCACCGGAACAGACGAACCACCCGGAATGACGCACTTCAGTTTTTTGTCATCGAGAATGCCACCGGCATAGTCGTAAATCAGAGTCCGCAGAGGCGTTCCCAATTCGAGTTCATAGTTCCCTGGTTTCTTGACGTGACCGGACACGGAAAAAATGCGCGTGCCCTTTGACTTCTCCGTCCCCATCGAAGCATACCACTGTCCGCCGTTTATGACGATGCGTGGCAGATTCGCGAGTGTTTCGACATTATTGACAACAGTTGGACAGGCGTATAGTCCGGAGACTGCCGGGAATGGCGGTTTGATGCGGGAGAGACCCTTCTCTCCCTCAAGCGATGAAAGAAGTGCGGTTTCTTCACCACAGATATAAGCTCCGCCACCGCGATGCAGAATCATTTCCAAGTCATAGCCAGTGCCAAGAATATTCTTTCCGAGATATCCCTTCTTGTACGCTTCGTCAATTGCCTTCTCTATACGGCGCATCGAGAGGTCGTATTCGCCTCTAACATAGAAAAATGAAGTGTGACAGTCGATCGCGAACGCCGCGATCATCACGCCTTCAATGACGCTGTGAGGGTCGCATTCCATCAGGACGCGATCCTTGCAAGTGCCGGGCTCGGATTCGTCGGCATTGCAGCAAAGGTATTTGGGTTTTGGAGAAGCGACCGGTACAAAGCTCCACTTTAAACCTGTCGGGAACCCTGCCCCACCGCGCCCACGGAGGCCGGAATCCTTGACCATCTGCACGAGTTCTTCTCGTTTGATGCTCTTGAGAACCTTCTCCCAGGCTTTGTATGCGCCAAGTTCGATTGCCCGATCTATATTGTGCAACTTTGGATCGTTGATATTCTCGAAAAGAACGTGCTTCTGCATAATCCCTATTTCGCCGCCCGCCACTCGTCGATCAGTTGATCAACTTTGGCCAGCGTCAAGTTCTCATAGTACTTGTCGTTAACTTGCATCATGGGAGCCGAACAACAACTTCCCAAACACTCGACCTCCACCACCGTGAACAGGTGATCTTTGGTGGTCTCACCCAACTTGGTGCCTAACTTTTGCAGCAAGTACTGTGTCAAGTGGTGCGAACCCAATAACGCACAGGAGATATTGCGGCAGACCTGAATATAGTACTTGCCGCGCTTCTGTTTCGGAAACATGGTATAGAACGATGCCGCCTCGGCGACTTCGATGAACTTCACTCCCAACACTTGAGCAATCTCTTCATACATCGAGTCGTCAAGGTATCCCTGTTCTTCGTAGGCATAGTGGAGCGCCGGAAGAATCGCCGACTTCACTTTCGGATACTTCTTCGCATATTCACCGATTTTCGACTTGGTATCATTAGATAAAATCATCGATCCACCTCGCCCAGCACAATGTCAATTGATCCGATACAGGCAATGACGTCAGCCAGCAACCCGCCAACGACCAACTTCGGCAAAGCAGCAATATTGACGAAACTCGGAGGACGGACACGCATGCGATAAGGTTTTGGTGTACCATCCGACACAAAGTAAAAGCCCAATTCACCCTTAGGCGATTCAATCGTTTGGTATACCTCGCCAACCGGCGGACTAAATCCTTCGGTAGTCAACTTGAAGTGATAGATGAGTGCTTCCATTGAATAGAGCGTCTCTTCCTTGGTCGGGAGGACAATTCCGGGAGCACGAGCGCGGAACCGACCTGGCGGTATTCCGTCGAGTGCTTGTTGGATGATGCGCAGGCTTTGGCGCATCTCTTCCATTCGGACCTCGTAGCGACCAAAGCAGTCACAGCGATTGGAGGTTGGTACGACAAAATCGAATTTCTCATAGCTCGAATACGGGCGTGCTTTGCGCAAATCGTAGTTGACTCCGGATGCGCGTAACAATGGGCCGGTAACTCCGGCATCGATTGCGTCTTCGGCTGACAGTTTGCCAACGCCGATTGTCCGATTGCGCCAGATACGGTTGTTGGTCAGGATATTCTCGTATTCCTGCAAGCGAACAGAGATGTTCTTCAGCAGTGTTCGCACCAAGTGATCGAAGTTCTCCGGAAGGTCTTCAGCTAAGCCGCCGATCCGGAAGTAAGTCGACATCATTCGTTGACCGGAAACGGCTTCATAGATACTCAAGACGTCTTCACGTTCGCGGAATGCGTAAAGGACCATGCTTAAAGCGCCAATATCGAGCGCGTGGGTACCAAGCCAGACTAGATGCGAATTAATACGAGTGACTTCGGCAAGAAGTACTCTGACCCATTGCGCCTTTTCGGGAATCTCGACACCAAGGAATTTTTCCACACCAAGGCAGTAGCCGAGATTATTCGACATCGGCGCAAGGTAATCCATGCGATCTGTCATGGGCAGCGCTTTATAGTAAAGTTTCGACTCGGCTGTCTTTTCGATTCCGGTGTGCAAGTATCCAACTTCCGGCTGACACCGGACGACAGTCTCACCATCGATTTCGAGGATCACTCTTAACACGCCGTGGGTCGCCGGATGCTGCGGTCCCATGTTGATCGTCATCGTTTTCGTCTGCACTACTTGATGACCTCCGGCGGCTCGTCCTTATTAAAAGTGAACTGTGGCATTTCGTATGTAAGCGGATAGTCTTTTCGCAGAGGATGGCCTTCGAAGTCGTCCCACATCAGGATTCTGCGCATATCCGGATGACCCGCAAAAGTCACACCGAACATGTCATAAACCTCGCGTTCCAGCCAGTCGGCAGTTTTCCAATCACTGCACATTGTCGGCACCGGTTCATCTTCGGCAACACGAACTTTGATGCGAACATAATCGCGCAAGTCGAATGAATATAGATGGTAGATGATTTCGAAACGTTTCGATCGGTCAAGCCAGTCTGTCGCGGTGATATCAGATAGATGGCGATATCTCAGGCCGGTTTCATCGCGAAGATACCGGACCAATTCATGCAGATCGGACTTATCAACAACGAAGGCGAGTTCATCAAACTGTGTTGATGTCTCAAGAACCTTGCTGCCAAATCTAGCGCTGACTTTTTCTTTGGTATTGATATCCATCAACAATCAATTCGACGATTAATCCTGGTCCGGGATTCGCGCTCAACTCTAAGCGGTCTTCCTTGTGTCTTCCTTCAACTTTGACTGCTTCACCAACTCATGCAACTTGACGATGCCGTCGATGAGCTGCTCCGGGCGCGGCGGACACCCTGGAACATATATGTCTACCGGGATGATCTTGTCGACTCCCTGTAAGATAGCATAATTATTGAACACGCCTCCACATGATGCACAGGCTCCCATCGAGATGACCCACTTGGGATTCGGCATCTGATCGTATAGCCGCTTCACGACCGGCGCCATCTTGTTCGATACTCGGCCGGCAACGATCATGAGATCAGCCTGGCGCGGCGAGGCCCTCATTACTTCCATTCCGAAGCGTGACAAGTCGTATTTGGGGCTGACGGTTGAAATCATTTCAATGGCGCAACAGGCTAATCCGAAGCCGAAAGGCCACATTGATTTTGTCCGTCCCCAATTTATTATCTTCTCTGCGGTTGTCAGGATGATACCATCAGGTAATTTCTCTTCTAATCCCACTTGAGTGCTCCTTTCTTCACGATGTATACGTAGCCCACAAGCAGAATCAGGATGAAAACGCCCATCTCTACAAATCCGAAGAGACCGAGCTTTTTATAATTCACTGCCCATGGAAAAAGGAACACTGTCTCAAGGTCAAAGATGATGAAAAGTATAGCCACCATGTAGAATTTTACGGGAAACCGTTGGCGGCTATCAGATTCCGCCTCGATGCCACATTCGTAAGCTTGCTCTTTGACGCGGCTGTAAGTCTTCTTGCCAAAGAGTGACGAACCAAAAAACATCGCGAGTCCAATACAAACTGCGATGAAGATCTGGATCGCTAATGGAAAATATACTTCAAAATTACTCAACAATACCTCGCTGAATGTCGGGCAAAGGTAGAGAGATTTTTCACAAAGTCAAGAAATTTTATCGCCTTCAGGCGCACCCGTAACCACTTACTAACTAACATGTTAGAGTGAAAGATTCTTGACAACCCTGTCGATAAATATTTTGTTGATTGTAACATCACATCGGAGGAACCATGGATCAACAAGTCAATACACTTGATCTTGTATTGTCAATCGGCGTTGGATTACTTTGTGGATACGCATTGACCAAAATCTTAAAGATTCGTCCCAGCGCAACTTCGTTGTTCATTATGACCTTGCTCGCGGTCTGTTCAACCTGGTTGGGGCCGAATTGTTGTATTCTGAACATTGAAGGGGTATTCGCGATCGTGTGCAGCGCTTTCTTGCAGTCGATGTTCTTTGCCGGTGCAATTGTGCTGGCTCTGCAGCTGAACAAACATACGCACACCACGGCGCAGCATACACACTAGTTCTAAGAGCGCGGCTGCATCTCTTCTAACTCGATAAGCACGCCATTAGTTGATTGTGGATGCACGAAAGCAACCCGGTGCCCTTCAGCTCCAATCCGGGGAGTTTCATCTATCAAGCGGATTCCGTTAGCACGATAATCCGCGAGTGCCGCCTCAATATCATCAACGCCAAGGCATATATGGTGAATTCCCTCACCTCGCTTGTCGAGGAATTTTGCGACGCCGACGTTGCCGGCAGTGGGCTGAAGCAATTCGATTTTTGTTTCGCCTGTCTCGACGAAGCATACCCGTACCTTTTGGTCGGGTACGTCAATTATCTCGGAGAGCTTTGCTTTGCCAATAAGAGTGAACAGGGAGCGGGCTTGCTCGAGATCCCTCACTGCGATGGCAATATGATTGATTCGGCGCGTCACAGTACGATATTCTCCCGATACTCGCCCCATACACTCCTAAGTGTATTGGCAATTTCCCCGACAGTTGCGTAAACTTCCACACAACTCAATACTATCGGCATGAGATTCTCATCTGTATTGGCGGCGGTGCGTAAGCGCTGAAGGTTCTTCGCGACTGCTTCGTTGTCCCGTTCCGACTTGATCTTGTGTAAACGCGCAACCTGTTCATCGCGGGATTGTTCTGATACTTTCTGCAGCGCCGGCGAAACTGAACTTTCGGACTGGAACTGATTCACACCAACAATGACCCGCTGTTTCGACTCAATCTGCAACTGGAACTCATAAGCAGACCTCTGAATCTCCGACTGGAAGTAACCTTCTTCAATCGCCCGCATCGAACCGCCCAGCTCATCGACTTTTGCTAGGTAGTCTAATACCTGCGTCTCGATGCTATCGGTCAAAGCTTCTAAGTAGTAGCTTCCAGCCAACGGATCGACTGTATTGCCAATTCCAATCTCGTAACCCAGTACTTGCTGAATCCGAAGCGCCAATTGAGCGGAAGCTGCAGTAGGCAGCGCTAGAGCTTCATCGTGAGCGTTCGTGTGAAGCGACTGCGTGCCGCCAAGGACGGCAGCAAGAGCTTCTAATGTTGTGCGGACCGTATTGACTTCTGGCTGCTGTGCAGTGAGCGAGACTCCGGCCGTCTGTGTGTGGAATCGC
>CAUJJY010000231.1 GCA_963205155.1 Candidatus Zixiibacteriota bacterium
ACATTGCGCGTTCCAAGGTGAAACAGCGTCTTAAGGATAAGATTGATGGCCCGGTAGATAAGAAGAAGCGAGAGGATCAACGGTAATGCAGCAGGAACAGAGAGACGACGGATTGCTGGACTTGCGTCCACAACACGTGTCCGGCGGAAACCAGGCGGAAATCGAGAAGATTCGCCAGGAGAGCGACCTTAGTTACGGCGAAATTGAGCGCGAATTGGAATATCTGCGCCTGATTTCCGGGCGAAAGGTTCGTCTTCCAAACGACGCGTATTTTGCTTCGGCACGGCAGAGGATCTATCAGCGGGTAACGATTCGCAGAATTAGCTGGTGGGAACGCTTAGGCGCAGTGATCATCCCCGAATCAGTGCGTCCTATCCAAGCGGCAGTAGCCACTGCGGCAATTGCCGTTGCGATAACTTTGAGCGTGGTTTATTATCCATTCGGTAACACCACCGAATCGCTGCTGACGGCAGAGGCTTATGGCCCGTATGTGTCGATTTCAGACATGTATAGTCAGCATGTCGAGCCGGAGGAGCAGGGTCAACTGACGGAACAGGAAATGAAGGAATACAGGGAGATCCTGCTCATGTCGACGGCAATTCTTGGTTCGCCGTCATCGCTTTCGCGTTCGCGCTCCCTGGCGCAGACCGGGAAATAGCGGCCGTCTGCCGCATCGGAACACTCAATGGGTCTATTGCTCGAATTCATCCGCCCTTATCGGCGACTATCCGGGATTTCGCTTTTGGCGCTGTCTATAGCGCTGTTGGCGCTCAATTGCGCTGATACGCAGAAGAAGGTGCGCCTTCAGATGAAGTTCCAGCAGGGCCGTGAATTGGTCTATGAGCAGGTCAACAAGCAGACTATTTCTATCAGAAACTCCCCTACCGTATCGCAAGCCTCTCAATCGAAGGGTGAAATGACACAAATCGTCAAGTCCCTCTCGCCCGAAGGCGTGGCACGAATCGAGGAGACCTCGACATGGAGCTGGAGCGAGAAGGCTGAAGACAGCACAATCCAGATCGTCTCGTCGACCGAATCACTGTCATACGAAATGAACCCGGATGGCAAAATTGGCGGGCTGGAGCTGCTTGATAAAGATGATGCCTCGAAATGGAAAGAATACGCCCAGCAGAATCTCGAGCAGTCGCAGCCGACCTTCCCTGCCGAAGAAGTCGGCAAGGGTTATACCTGGATGCAGACGGTGAAGATATTCATGCCGTCTGGTGAAGCGCTCGATGCCAGTACTACTTATGAGGTGAAAGATTTTGTCGAGACAGACGGACACAAATGCGTCGTTATCGACTACCGCGGTAATTTGATTCTGCCGTTTGATGTCATGGAATCAGATAGTCTGACTCGGCGCGGCGTCGACAAGGTCGATGTCACCGGCACGCTGATTTTCGACTATGAAGGCGGATACACTTATTCGCAGGAAGAGACCACCAAGGTCACTGCCGAGCGATCGAAGATTATTGGCAATGAGGCGTCATCGAATACGTTCTACATTGAAGGGGAGCTGTTCTTTCATTTGAAGTCGGGGAAATAAGCGGCGATTTCGTGTTCCGACATCCCATGACTCTCTTTCAATCCCCTTGAAATCACTTCCCTGTATTTCTTTCCCGGCGCAACCAATGTCGCTTCATCCATTCGCACCGGTGACGTGAAGGTTAAAGCGGGAGACCCTTCGGCATCTTCAAGCCGCCAGATTTCGCGATACCAGCCACAGCCATAGATAGCAGACGAACCAACAGCCAGATCAGCGAGTGTGACGTTAATGTCACCGCTGTCGAGGCCATTTTCCTGCAGGAAAATGTCGTTGAATTGGTCGATCGTGACCAGGTACATCCTGACGAAGGCGATGGAGTCTGCTACTGCCGGATCGTAGAAGGCGACACCGCCGTTCTCCCAGCTCTTGGAGTACTCGGCGAAGTAGATCCGGCCCGGGATTTGGCCGGTGATGTCGCGGAGTGGCGACGTCTGGTCGCGACAACCGCGAGCTTTAGGCCACTTCGAGCCATCCGAGCCGTTGATGTAGGCCATGAATCTTTCCCTACAAAGGTTTGATCCGTAGGCAACATACCAGACATGATCTATCACAATTTATCCAGCCAATCTCTCGTTGACATCAGAGCCTAAATTACCTATATTGTCCTGTAAATAACAGGAAAAACCACAAGCTGTCGTCGCTCATTGCGAAGACAAGGCGGGAGGCCCAATGAAACGGCCAATCTCGATTCTGGTGAAGATAATCGTTCTCTGCGCTATCCTGTTGCTGGCGGGATGTCCGTCGGCAGAGCTGAACGGACAGTGTCTGGCCCGGGGTGATTTTGACGGCTCCGGCGCTTTTTCGATTTCTGATTACGTCAACTTTATCCACTTTGTGACTAACTTTGGCCCGCCGCCGCAAAACCTTTACGAGTGCGATCTAAACGGCGACTGCCGCGTGGACGAACTTGATGTCGAGTTGGTGATTTGCTACTTCACCAACGGCTCCGCCTGCTTCCCGCAATTCCCTGTTCCTACTTGCTGCGAACCTGACACGAATCGCGGGGCGTGTTGTATCCAAATTGACAGTTGCCGAATCCTGCATCCCGACAACTGCAGCGGATATTATCAAGGAGAGCATATCGTCTGCGGAGCCGGCTCATCAAGTCGTATGTGTCCGATTGTTTGCGGCGACGTGATGGGCGACGGCGCCGTTAACATCTCGGACGTCGTGTTCATGATTCAGTGTATTTTCGGCTGCAGTCCCGGGGACTGGATGATCGCCGGAGATGCCGATTGCAACGGCGTGATGACGATCTCCGATGCAGTGTACATGATCCTATATATATTCGGCGGCGGACCGGCGCCCTGTGCCAATTGCAGCTAAATCTATAAATGCCTGATGACTTCGTCGGCAAATTCTTCGGTAGTGGCTTTTCCGCCTAAATCGCGAGTCGTGTGCGTACCCTCGCGGAACACCTTCTTAATTGAATTCATAATCCGGTCGGCAGCGGCATCTTCTTTCAAATGACGGAGCATTAGAACGCCTGAAAACAAGAGCGCACTGGGATTGGCGATGCCCTTGCCGGCAATATCCGGCGCCGAACCGTGTACAGCCTCAAAAACGGCGCAGTCAAGACCGATATTGGCTCCAGGGACTACGCCCAGTCCACCTACCAGACCAGCAGCCAAGTCCGAGACGATATCTCCATAGAGATTCGAGAGCACCAGAATATCAAACTGATTTGGATCCATCACTAACTTCATGCACAGCGCGTCAACTATGACGTCATCGTACTTAATTTCGGGATAGTTTTGCGCGACAGCGGCGATCGATTCCAGGAACATGCCGTCCGACAGTTTCATGATATTCGCCTTGTGCACGGCGGTAACGCGCTTGCGACCGGTCTTGCGGGCATATTCAAACGCAAACTGTCCGATACGAGTCGAGGCGTGCGTTGTAATGACCTTGATTGATTGCGAAACTCCGGGCGTAATGATGTGCTCGAGTCCGGCATAGAGGTCTTCGGTGTTTTCGCGAACAATGATCAGGTCGACATTCTCGTAGCGCGATTTGATCCCATCAATCGAATGCACCGGACGCAGATTGGCATAGAGATCAAGCGCCTTGCGCAATCCCACGTTGGCCGAGGAAAACCCCTTGGCGATAAATGTCGTCAGCGGCCCCTTGAGCGCAACCTTGTTGCGGCGGATTGATTCGAGCAGTACTTCCGGTACCGGCGAGCCATAATCAGGAATGGCATTGATGCCGGCTTTGATCGGCTCCCAGTCGATTTCGACACCGGTTGCTTCGATGACGCGTGTCGTGGCCCGGCTGATCTCCGGACCGATGCCGTCTCCTTCTATCAGAGTGACTATGTGGTGACCCATTGAACTTACTTCGTGTCCTTTCAATTATTCTTTCTCTAAAACTTCAAATAACTATCTTCGCAACCACGTGAGAATATAGCTATGGCAAATCGTAACGAAATTCAAAACTTCATGCACCTGCCGGGTAATAATTGCATTACCACAGCTATACGCAATATTTTGAATTTCTATGGATTTCGTTACCCGGAATCTCGTGTTTACGGAATCGCCGAGGGAATGGGATTCACATTTCGGCGTGTGGAGGGGCTCGATAACCCCTATTTAGGTGGATCGGGGTCTGGTTTGGTCGATTCTTTCTGCCGGAATCTGCATTTGGCCTGCGATACCGCCGAGTTCGCGACGGATGAGGCGGCTATGGATGACCTTAAGGCACAGATTGACAACCAGCTTCCCTGCATTGTGCAGGTAGACCTCTTCTATCTGCCCTATTTTGACTCCAAGACGCACTTTGGTGGACATCGAGTAATACCGGTCGGTCATGACGAATCCAATATTTACGTCTCCGACACAGGATTCTTGAGAATTCAGGCGTGTCCGATCGACAATTTTGTTGAAGCGCGCCGCAGTCAAAGTCCGCCGTTTTCGCATCAGCGGCGACGGTGGCGCATCGAGCGTTTCAGAGAACGTCCCTTCATCGACGAGACGATCACCAAGTCGCTGTACAACGTCTATCGCAAGTTCGAGAATCACATGCATGGATACAATCTCCTGCAGATTTTTGACCTGCGCGACCACCTTGGCGATTATCAAGATATGGCGATTCTTTACCAGCAGATTGAGAAGGCGGGTACCGGAGGCGGACTCGGGCGCAAGATGTACGCTGATTTTCTGGATCAGGCCGCCCAGATTTATGCTCGCTCGATTTACGAATTGTCATCAGCGCTCTATGAGCAGTCCGCAGCTCTTTGGCGCGAGATTGCCCTCAATGCCCGGTCGGGTGAACTAAACGGGACTGCGGAAAAACTTGAGAAAATCTACCAGCTGGAAACACGTGCCATCAAAGTGTTCAGCTCATTTGAAGCGGAAGACCTTTAATCACCTCAGCGAACGCTCCGAAGTTTCAGCTTCTTGCCGCCATTCGGCGGACAAAATTCAACGCCTCTCGGAATGTCGCGGTGAAATCGCGCTTTTCAAAGCGGTAGAGATCGGCAACCTTACCGTTGACCAGGTTTTTGTAGAGAAGCAACAAAATTACATTTTCCGTCAACACAGCAGTTGCAGTTGCGATTGCCGCCCCAGTCATTCCGTAGCTCGGGATCAGCAAGTAATTCAACGCTACGGCGACACACAGTGCTCCGAGCATCGCGACCGACTTGGTAATCGATTTGCCGCGTCCGAGGATATGCAATGTCAGGATTCCGTTTGCTCCTCGCCCGATGGCCGCAATCAGCAGAATCAACATTGGCACGAATCCGCTGACAAAGCCCGGTCCATACCATCCCAAAACCGGATGAGCAAACATCGCTAGTCCCACTGCGCCCGCAATCTGCACGAGCAATGCCTGGCGATAGTAGAACGGCGTTGTCACCGCGGCGTCAGCATCTGTTTCCGACGAGGTTTTCGGATAGAAGACGGTTTGCACGGCCAGCGAAATCATCATAAGCGGCGCGGTGAGCCCAATCGCGACAGAATAGACTCCAGCCGATTCGATACTGGCAAGTGCCGAGATCATAAAAAAATCGACGCGAGAATAGAGCAAGGCAATGAAATTGGCTACAAAAATCCATCCACCGTAGCGCATGGTTGCCTTGAACACAGCGTTAGAGGGCTGGTTCGGTGCGCCGACTGCTTTGCTCATGAAGGAGATGGTCAGAAAAACACCAATAATATAGGCACCGACATAGAGCCAAGCGGCTTGTTGTACCTGATAGCTCGTTGCCCAGACCAGTGCCATCATCGAACCGAGCACGAGGTAATTTTGTGAAAGCACAACGATGCTGCGCTTCCCGATTCTACCTAACGCAATCAACATCTGGTTGCAGGGCTCATAGACGAGGAGGAGAAGCGCGATGCACATCGCCGGCAAGAGTTGGAGCAGTGTCAAATCCTGAAGATAACCGGCCCAAAACGAGTGGGTCAACGCGAAAAGGGTTACAATTATTAGCCCTGTACCGAGCGAGTAAACGAAGACATTCGAAAACAATTGCCGCGCCGGTGCGAGACGCTTGCCGATGAAATACTGACTGGTAAACCCCAGGGCGAGATTTGATATAGCGTAAAGCAGTTCGGCCAGGTAAATCAGAAGTGAGATGTAGCCCTTGCCGGCTTCGCCAAAATTGCGGGCAATCAACAGATTTAGGAGGAAGACGGATACCAATCCGAATATTTGTGTTGCGAGAATGGCGATGGTGGAATCGAAAAAGCGCAAATTCGGTCTCCTGGGACAACTGCCACTATATCCCCTGACGAGCCCGAGTGCAATGCAAAAAAAAAACGGCGACACGAGTGCCGCCGTCGCAAGAACTAAATAACTAAGGCAGTTAGGCCCAGTTATTGCGAATCTGCTTGAGGTACTGAGCGCTCTTGCGCAGGCCAAGGCTGGAGGCCTTGTACTGGACAGAACCTTCAGTGCGACCCAGCTTCTTGGCAATCGACACGTTGGAATTGGTGCGGTAGATTTTCTTCAGCGTGTTGATTTCAACCGGCGTCCAGTTCTTGGTGCGGCTGTTGGTGTTGAAACGGCGGGTGGTTCCGGTCGGGCGAGCATTCCACGAGGTCGTGCGTCTGCTCTTGCGGGCCGTTGTGGTTCTTCTTCTGCGATTCATCCTTTGCTCCTTTCGCATGAGGATATAGTTGTGAATGTGACTTCATCCTGAAGTATTTTTTGTCCTAAATTTCGTTTCGTTAGTTTCATTAACAGTTAGTTGTATCGGATCAAAGCACAGATACTTTAGTTTGAAACACACAAATTTGCGACTTTGGTTGTGCAGTTTCACTTCCGAGCTTGCATCGTCAGGCCCACACAGTGCTTTCAAACGCTGCTCAATGGTCCACTTTCTTCAATCGGAGTTTGATGCCGGAGTACTCAAAGCGGATTCATTGCCTATGTGGTGGTGTCGACGACTTAGAATCATGTTTCAGATGGGAATTTGAGTTGTGGGTTTAGGGATTCATTTGTTTCAACTGTGAACAATTTGGCGTCCGAGTTTTGACTTTACAGTTCGTTTAGGTTGGCGTAGATTCCTGCCAATGGCCACCTACTTTGTTTCTGACTTTCACCTGGGCGAAAGCACTGATGACCGGGATCGACGAAAGCTCGAACTGTTTGACAGGTTTTTGCGGCGAGTCGCCGGTGACCTATCTCATCTGGTCATACTTGGCGACCTCTACGACTTCTGGTTTGAATATCGCTACTTAATTCCCAAGCATAACCTGTCAATCTTATTCAGGCTTCGCGAACTAACGCAAAGCGGGCTGAAGGTTTCATATATTTGCGGCAACCACGATTTTTGGCTCGGTGATTTCATGCAAACGGAATTGGGATTCGAAGTTGCAGCTGACAGGCTGGTGCTTGACTCGCCCAAGGGCAAGATTCTTGCGCTGCATGGCGATGGAATCGCACCATCCGACTACAAGTACCGCCTGCTAAAGCGTGTTCTGCGCAATCGCGTCGGCATAGCGTTGTACCGCCAGTTGCCGACAACATTTGCGTACAAACTTGCACTTGGAGTGTCGGGTGGTTCGCGGCACTATGGCGAGCAGAAGCCGAGTGAGAAGTTCGTCGCCGAGTATCATGATTTCGCTCGCAAGTGCTTCGCCGAGGGCTATCGTGCCGTAATCTGCGGGCATATCCATTGGCCGGAACTCGTAGAAATTCAAGGGAATTACTATATCAACTGCGGTGACTGGCTGAACTATTTCAGTTATGTCCGCTTAGAGAACGGCAATTTTGAACTATTGTCGATGATTTAGTTGTGCTGGGGGGATTCCAAGGCACGTTTAGGGACTTTTCCTGACGTTACCGTTTGTGCTATCGTTGGCACGGATGCGAGGTAGTTCGCCAAGCCGCAGTGATTGATTTCAGTTGTCAGCTCGAATTCATCCTTGCCGAGCGGCGACAGTGAGGGTTGCGCGGCAAAATTGCCGACAAAGCCGCCGGCTTCGACAATTCGTTGCACATACTTCCGGCGCAGAGCCTCCACAAACACGATCTTGCTGCGGGGTATCACAAACAATTCAATTCCCGCCTTAACCTCGCCGTCTTTAAGCGAGGCGGAAATCAATCGGAAATCTTCAAGTGTTCCTCCGAGTACCGGACCGATGCGAATGCGCTTCAGTTTTCGATCCTGGAATTCCGAGGTATCGGTCACGAACTCACTGCGGCCGAGCGCGCGAATCATCGACCGACTGCGGGCAACGGTTACATTCAGGTCATCCAAGAAGTACACTTGTTTGTCCGAAAACGGCACTGGCCACTTGGTTGCGCCATATTGAGTCACGAAGTTCAGGAAGGTCTGGTCCGGCTCAAGAATGACGTGTTTCTGAGTGAGCAGTCGCGTATAGGCAAGCAGTGCCATTCTTTCCTCCAGCGTCAAGCGCTCACCGCCGCTCAACTCGATGCAGAATGCTTGCGAAAGCGCGCCACGCAGTGCCTCCCAGACGCAACAGGCAGAATCAAACGGCGTTTGCTTGCCCTGCTGTGCGCCGGTTAACGCGAGGCGAATTGTGGGAACAATCGTCATCGCGATGTCCCGAACTTGGCCGGCATCAAAGTTGCCTGCCGACACTATTTCCACCAGTGAAGACGTGACGGCCAACGCTGCAGATTCAGCAGAATCGGCAAGAATCACACGTCCGGGCTGGAAATAGCCTGCCGCAAACATTTCTTCGAATGTATGGAACGATTTCACCACGCCGTCCAAGAAGACGCGAATTCCACCATCGCTCAACTGAACGCAATAGTCCGGACTTATCTCGACCGGTTCGTTGATTCGGGTGAAGCGATTGCCCAGGTGATAAGAAGCGATCTTTTGCAGGTAGGTCTGTGCCGGGGTTTCGCGGCCGGCACTGCGATTGAGGCGCTGTTCATCGAAGAACTTGAACTCAAGCTGTTCTAACTTCAGGATCGTGGGGCGCTCGAGTAGTTTGTACTTCTTGCGCCAGCGATAGAACGCCTGTTTGGTAATCTGCAGTTCAACTCCGGCCTTCTCGTCATCACCATAACGCTCCCACAACTCCTTGATTTCCATAAATGAGTACTTTGGGAAAACCGACTTGCCGACCCCCTTCTTGCGCCGCCAGTACGCTACCAGTTGCTCCGAGACACCGCCCAAAGCCTGGCCGATTTTTTTGTCCGTTCGGTAGAGTTTCTGGAGTTGCAACAACTCCTGCTTGGTCGGAATACGACGACTGCTCACTTGTTCTTAAAATACTTTAGAAGGGACTTATATACGCTCTCAAGCGACAAGGAGATGACGCGGACATCTCCGGTAGTCGCCATGAAATTCGAATCGCCCGCCCAGCGCGGAACGATGTGCAGATGCAGGTGACCGGCAATACCGGCGCCCGCAGAACGACCCAGGTTCATGCCCAGGTTAAATCCGCGAGGAGAGAATTCCTTCTTAAGCGAAGCGACCAGATATTGGGTCAACTCCATCATCTCGTTGAGGATCGTTGGATTGAGTTTTTCCAAATGGCCGACGTGCGAATTAGGAACAATCATTAAGTGCCCGGAAGTGTACGGGAAGCGGTTGAAAACGACGAAGCAATTCTCCGAGCGATGAAGAATGAGGTTCTGGCGGTCCTTCTTCTCGCGGATCATCCGGCAGAAAACGCAACCTTGCTCTTTGGGTCCGCGAATGAAATCTCCACGCCACGGGGCGAACATATGCTTGGTCATGGTAGTCGAATTATAAGCAACCCCAAAACGCCACGCAAACGGAATAAGTGCGGCTGACTCCGCCCGCTAACAGCCTCTCTCGGTGCGCACAGATAGGCGGTTTTGGGAGGAAATGCGAATCACCCGTTCCGGATAACAGAACGGGTGATGCAGGGATTGGAATCGGTATGATTATTGAACTAAACGGTCACTTGCGCCGGTCTATAGGCAGAAGCTGACAACTCGCAGAAGTGATCACCGATATCGCGATATTGTTGGTCGGCCGTCAAGAAAATCACTTGGAATTCAGTAGCAATATTGCGCAGCAATCGCTCTGCTTCTGAACGCCGAACGCGGTCGAGATTAACGAGCGGGTCTTCCATCACCAGCGGCGGTTTGCGGTCGCTGGCCAGTACCTTCACCATTGCCAGCCGCAGTGCGATATGCAGCGAATCGGCGGCGCTGTTCGAAAGGGAGTCTGCGCTCTTGTACCACGTGACGCCGTCACCGGATATCTCGCAGGCCAAGCTGTGCCGGTCGAGTCGCACCTTAGACCACGTACCTGCAGTTAAAGCGTTAAGAAATGCAGACGATTCTTCCTCTAACAATTCAATCGAACTCTTGAGTACCTTGCGCCTGGCTTCTTCGAGATAACGAGCGACGATTTTCAGTTGCTCTGACTCATTACGCAGCAACTCGACTTTCCGCTTGCCGTCCTCGATGCGCTCCTGCAGTGGAGCCATGATGTCGGTGCCCGACTCCAAGAATTCGAGCTTGTGACTTAGTACAGTTGACTCGTCGCGCAAACGGGTCAGCTTCCTATCAAGTTCGGCGACTTCACGCTGCAATTCTTCCAAGTCGTGCGCAGACACAACATAGGAACGATATTGCTCGAAGACCTTGCCCTGTTCGTTCATCTTGTCGGTAATTTTGGCGAGGTCGATTTCGAGGTCTTTCAGATTGTTCTCGCCAAGAATGGCTTCGTAGCGAACAACCATATTCTTGATGTCGCGATCCAAGTCGCGGTACTGTTCATAACTCTCTGCCATTTCGTCGACGTCTTTGACTTTGAATCGGCGCAGTAAGGCATCCAGCGTATCGACGTTCTTGCGGAGTGTTTCACGCTCTTCGTCGAGCCGGGCCTTGGCGGCGGAATACTTGGTCTGTGCTGCACTAAAGGCGCGCTGGCTGGAGAACCACAACCCGGCCGCGGAGATAGCAACTACAAAGGCCGCGCCGGCCGAAGCTAAGTAAAGCGGATCCTTGGCGTTGAGGTACACGATGACGCCCGTTGCCACAGCCGCCAACGCACCGCCGACGAAATAACGATACCAGCCTCTGGGTGTGGCTTGTTCGGCTGATTCGCGTTCACGTTCAAGGGTTTGCTCAAAGTCCTGTACCTTGCCTTCGTAGATGGTGCGCTGCGTAGCGAGGCTTTCACAAGTTTTGAGATCTGCCCGCTCGATCTTGGTCAGCGACTTCAGCGTATCTTTCTTGGAAGTGATCATGTTCTTGATTTCCTGTGCCTCGCGAGTACGGCGGGCCAGATCCAGATATGATTCACGCTCTTTTTCCAAGTTTTGTGAAGCTTCGAAAGCTAATTTGCTCTTCTTGAAGCGTTCATGTTGTTCGTCGAATTTCTTCTGTGATGCGAGCAACTCTACGCCATTGGTATGGACCCGTTTGCGTGTCTCCAACAGCTCGGCTGTTTTTGACTTGCAGGTCTGCAATTC
>CAUJJY010000232.1 GCA_963205155.1 Candidatus Zixiibacteriota bacterium
ATGATGGAAGTGACGAAAGTTTTTTCACCAATCAGGAAGGCTGAAAGGAGGAGGGGAATCAGCAGCCCTGATACCGTGAGCAGGAGCTTGCGATTGCGATATAGGCGACCGGTTGTCCATTTCATTGAGCTTATTCAATCGTATCGATAATCTGGAGCAGTTCTCCGGGGCTCTTGACGGTCATCAGTTTTTCGCGGTTCTTCTCCGATTTCATCAGATAGGACAGGTGGGCCATGACCTTCAAGTGGGCTCCAATTGCGTCCTCGGGGGCTGCAATCAAGAAGAACAGGTGGACCGGCTGTTTATCCATTGCTTCGAAGTCGACTCCCTTGTCGGAGCGTCCGAATGCGATCACGATGCCCTTAGTTGCCTTGGTTTTGGCATGCGGAAACGCGACGCCATAGCCAACGCCGGTAGTCACCAGATTTTCGCGCGTAATAATGTCCTTCAACAAAAGACTCTTGTCTTTGACCAACTTCGAACTCCCGGCCAATTCGACAAGCTCTTCGATGACCTCGCTTTTAGTGGAAGCCGCCAGATCAAACGAGATTAATTGTTCCTCACAAAACTTTGACAGTTTCATTTTATCGTAGTCTCCTTAGGTATGTTCTTCTTGATGAACCCCGGTATAGTCCTGAAGCAGGACGGGAATGCCTGATTTGACGGGATACTGCAAGCGACAAGCAGTGCAATCAAGCGTATTATCCAGTCCGTTATGGATTAGACTCCCCTTACACTTCGGACAGGCGCACAGCGACAGCTGTTCGGGGGTGAATTGGCGGCCGGGGATCGAATCAGATTTCATCGTAGATTCCGATTGCCCGGAATTTTTCCAGGCGCCGCCTCAGTAACTCTTCAGTAGAGAGTTGTTTAAGTTCTTCGAGCGAAACCAGCAACTCGCCCTTGATAATTTGTGCCGCCAATTGATGATTGCGGTGAGCGCCGCCGGTCGGTTCAGGAAGTATTTTGTCAATTACCTTCAATTGCATCAGGTCGGGTGCAGACAGTTTCAGGGCTTCAGCAGCATCAGGCGCTTTCGCATTGTCGCGCCACAAAATTGCTGCGCAACCTTCCGGAGAAATCACGGAATACCAGGAATTCTCAAGCATCATAACCTTGTCGCCGATTCCTATTCCCAATGCACCACCAGAGGCACCTTCGCCGATAATGATGATTACAATCGGCACCTGCAGTTTAAACATTTCGAGGATATTGCGGGCGATGGCTTCGGCTTGACCGCGTTCTTCTGCTTCGACACCGGGGAACGCACCGGGTGTGTCGATGAAGATAACGATGGGGCGACCGAAGCGTGCAGCGGTACGCATCAAGCGCAGGGCCTTGCGATAGCCCTCGGGATGCATCATACCGAAATTTCGTTCCAGTTTCTGTTTGGTGTCCCGGCCCTTCTGTTGGCCGACAATCAGGACTTTTTCGCCCTCGAGTTTGCCGAATCCGCAGATGACAGCTTTGTCGTCGGCGTAACCGCGATCACCATGTATTTCCAGGAAATCAGAGAATATTAGCTGGATATAATCAAGCGTATACGGGCGCTTTGGGTGTCGCGCCAATTGCACACGCTGCCAGCGCGAGAGCTTGGAAAAAATCTCCGACTGGAGTTTTTCAAGCTTTCGCTCCAAAGAGATAATTTCAGAATTCAACTCGACGCCGCCGCCGGAGGAGAATTCCTTCATCTCCCGGATTTTTTTCTCCAACTCTATGATTGGCTTTTCAAATTCCAAATAAAACCCGCCCGCAGCCAAAATTACCGCTCCTCCTTCCTGGACAGAAGCAGAAACCAGCCAGCTACAATGAGCATGAACAGGACCAATATAGAGAATACGATACGACGGTCAAATAGAAAAAGAGTAAATGCAAAGATTTGCAGTGTCGCAGCCACGGCCCAGAAGATGAGGACTATCTTGAGCTTACTGACGCCGCGAATCTGTAGCAGGTGAAATGAATGGCGTAAATCCCCCCGCGCGATTGGTTTTCCCGTCAAAAGTCGACGGAAGAAAGTGAGAGTCAGTTCCGCCAGCGGCACACCCAAGGTCAGCAAGGGAACGAACATAGCGACTACCGTATAGCTCTTGATCGGGCAATAGATTGCGGCAACGGCGAAGATGAAGCCGAGAGATTGACTGCCCGAATCGCCCATAAATGTGGAGGCTTTTGGGAAATTGTAACGCAAAAAGCCAAGAGTCACGGCGATTACCAGTACTGCCACGACTTTCACTACCAGGATGTTCAAGGCGATTGAGGTGTATAGCAAACCGATAGCCGTCAGCGCCGCAAGGCCGCAGGCCAAACCGTCCATGCCATCGACGAAATTCATAGCATTCATAATCAGGATTAGCCATAGCGTTGTTGCCAATAGCGACACCGGCCAGAGCAATTCGATCGATCCATAGAAGGGAATATAGATCGTGTCGATTTGAAGTCCCCCGCTCCAGAGTATTATTGCAGCGGTTATCTGAATAGCGAATTTGAATTGTGCGCGCAAAGCCACAAAATCGTCAATGAGACTTCCGACAAATACGACTAAGTGGGCGGCAAGGATGGGAACAAGGTAGGGTTTGAATTCCTGCGCGAATTCCGGCAGAGCCAACAGCGCGGCTGCCATGCCGAGCCAGAATACGCCAAAGATCACCCAACCACCGACAAACGGCGTTGGCTCGGCGTGGCGTTTCCGGCCTCGAGGAATGTCGAGCCAGTTCTTTTGGCGGGCAAAGTCGCGCAGTGGTGGTGTAATCACCAAAGCCAGCACGAAGGCTGATACGGCAATCAATAGCAGCGTAACAACCACTACCGACGATCCCCCTTACCGAAAGGAAGACTCACTGCAACCAGCAGAAAATTGCCGCTCAATTGCAGAGCCAGCCAGAGGTTTGCCATGGTTGCCTGGGGATAATACTTGCGGAAGTATTTCCAAATCGAGAGGTGGTGGTGATATTTCATCTTCAATCGGTGCTGGCGTGTAGATGCACCCCAGACATGATAGACACTGATGTCGCCGAGGTACCAAACGGTTTTGCCAATTTCATGAAACTTGCGGCAGAGGTCGGTGTCTTCAACAAACATGAAGAATCTCTCATCAAATCCGCCGACTTGGCGAAATACGTCACTGCGAACCATCATGAATGTCGCTGCCATGGCTTCGACCGATTTGCGCGAGTCGTCAGCGGGAAGAGTGTAGCCTTCACCGCGCTGAAAAAATGCTCCACGCGACGAACCAATATTCTCATGGGTGGGAAACTTGCGAATCGGTGAATGAGTCTGGCCGTCGGGAGAGATCGTTCGCGCAGAACAGGCAGCGGCTTCGGGATTGTCGGTCAAAAATTTCACGAGTCGGGGGATGACGTTGGAGTCTATCCGGCAATCGGAGTTGGCGAACAAGAGAAAGGGGTTTTCGCTCGCAGCGACAGCAGCATTAGTAGCCTTCGCAAAACCCAAGTTGACTTCAGAGTCGATGACTCGTACAAAGGTCTTGGCGGCTCCGAATTTACCGGTTGGCAGGCAACCATTGTTGAAGACAATAACTTCGTAGTCGATTTGGCGGGTAAACTCCTTGATCGAGTCTATCAGGGCTCGCACAAGGTCGGGCGTGTTGTAGTTGACTATTATGATCGAAACTTTGGCGGACGACTCGTTCATTTGGCAATGCCAAAAAATCTCTTCAGGCGATGCGGAATCGACTTGATACCGAGAAAAATCACCATAAATACAGCTTCGTAGATAATCTTCTTCGAAAACTTCGAATGGCCGGCTTCGCGCTCGACAAAAATAATCGGAAATTCGCGAATCGTGAAACCCTTGAGCCAGGCGCGGAAACTCACCTCAATTTGAAAGGAGTAGCCGTTGGAACGGACGGCTTCGAATTCCAATGACTCCAATACTTCACGCCGGAAACACTTGAAGCCGCCGGTCGCATCCTTTACAGGCAGACCGGTGATGACACGCGAATAGAGATTTGCAAAATAGGAGATTGCCCAGCGAGTTTTTGGCCAGTTTTCGACACCTCCGCCTTTAACATATCGTGATCCGAGAGAAAGGTCGCAGGTTTCTATGTTTTTCAGATGATCCGCCAGGTACTTCGGCTGGTGCGAAAAATCGGCGTCCATTTCGAGAATGTAGTCGTATTTTTGTTCAATCCCATACTTGAAGCCAGCGATGTAAGCTCGTCCCAGCCCCTGTTTGCCGGGTCGATGCAGTACCTTGATGCGCGGGTTTGATGCGGCAAGACGGTCGGCAATCTGACCGGTACCGTCCGGCGAGTTGTCGTCGACAATCAAAACTTCAATGCGCGGATCAGCAGCCACAATCATGCCGGTGATTTTTTCGACATTGTCTTTCTCGTTGTATGTCGGAAGCAGTACGAGGGCGCGTGCAGTCAAGCAGTTGTTCCTTTCTTGCGGCGTTCATAAAAGAAGCAGCCCGCCAGTCCGATCACGGAAACCAACATTGTTGCGATGGTCAGCATCCGGCCAGTTTCGAAGCGCGGCCAATGATATTGGAACACCACCTCGTGCGTGCCGGAGTCCAATGATACGGCGCGAAAAGTGTGATTGGCAAGCAGCAACTTCTTGTCCGCCCCGTCAACGCTCACCTTCCAGGCCGGGAAGTAATTCTCTGACACAAACAAGAGACCGGGTGAGTTAAGAGCGACGCGATATCCCTGGCGTTCGACTCCATGTTGGAGAATCTCAACCGTCTCCGTGGTGCTTGACGGCGACAGTGCCGGTTTGATTTCGGGGTCTTCATAGAGAATCAGTTTCTCGCGGAAGGGGAACTCCG
>CAUJJY010000233.1 GCA_963205155.1 Candidatus Zixiibacteriota bacterium
GCTCGATTTGGTTATCATCGCCGCCGGTTACTATGTGAGCTTCTTGATCCGATTCGAAGGCGAGATACCGCCGGACTATTTCACCAGTTTCCAGTCCAGTCTGCCGGTAGTGATCATCCTGCGCTTCTCCATGCTACTTTATTTCCGTCTATACTCGGGGTACTATCGTTACGCTTCAATCAGCGACTTGACGCAAATTCTCAAGGCTGTAACGGCGGGCAGTATCTTGATTGCGATTCCCACCTACTTCTTTGGTTACGGCAACATCCCGCGCGGCGTTTTTGTCATCGAGTGGCTGTTGCTCGTTGTACTCCTGGGTGGCTCTCGATTTTTGCTGCGCGCGGCGCGCGAATTGATGCCGCAGATGTGGCGCCACGGACGCCGGACGTTCATTATCGGCGCCGGGTCGGCCGGAGAGATGGTGTTACGTGAATTGCGCAAGACTCCGATGGGGCTCAAGCCAGTCGGCATTATCGATGACAATGTCGAAAAGCACGGCATGCGCATTCACGGAATCACGGTCGTTGGCAAGAGCGACGATCTTGATCGGCTCGCCCTTAAGTATAAGGTGACCGACGCGATCATTGCCATTCCGTCGGCTACCGGTCCGCAGATGCGCAGTCTGATTGACTTCTGCCGCAAAGCGCATGTGAGCTTCAAATCACTGCCACCACTGCGGGAGATTATTGGCGGACAAGTGGCACTTAGCCAGGTCCGCAATATCAGCGTGGATGATCTGCTTGGACGGAATCCGGTGCGGCTTGATAGCCATCGCCTGGCGAATTTTATTCAGGGGAAACGCATCCTGGTTACCGGCGGTGCCGGTTCGATTGGTTCAGAAATTTGCCGGCAAGTGATGCGCTATCATCCGGAGCGATTGGTGGTAATTGATCGTGCCGAAAACCGGCTGTACGAAATGCTGCTGGAGATGCGAGGAAATCCCGAAAGTGCAGTTGTCGATCCGCAGATTGCAGACATAACCGATGTCGAGAAGATGGACCGCCTCTTCGAAGAGGTCAAACCGGAGATTGTGTTTCACGCTGCAGCATATAAACAAGTGCCGCTGATGGAGCTGTTTCCGGAAGAGGCGACGCAGAACAATATCTTCGGCACCAAGACACTGGTGGAGCTCGCCGACAAGCACGGTGTCGCGGTGGTAGTCATGATTTCGACCGACAAGGCGGTGCGCCCTTCAAGCGTCATGGGCGCAAGCAAGCGCATTGCGGAAATTCTGGTGCAGTGTTTTGCCAAGCGGTCGCGCACGTCTTTTATTACAGTGCGTTTCGGAAATGTGCTGGGTTCGGATGGGTCAGTTGTGCCGATTTTTAAACGGCAGATTGAGCAGGGTGGGCCGGTCACGGTGACGCATCCGGAAATGACCCGCTATTTCATGACAATCAAGGAAGCCTCGTTATTGGTGATGCAAGCGGCGACCATCGGCAAGTCGGGCGACATCTTAGTGTTGAATATGGGCGAGCCGGTGCGCATTGTCGATCTGGCCCGCGCGATGATAACGCTTTCGGGTCGTATTCCGGATGAGGAGATTGCGATCGAGTTCACCGGCCTACGGCCGGGCGAAAAATTGACCGAGGAGTTGTTTGACGAAGAGGGGCTGGTGACATCTGAACACGAAAACATTCTGGTAGCGCGGGCGACCGACTACGAGTGGGAAACAATTAAAGGCGAACTGGTCAAGCTTGCTCGTGCGGCGCAGAATCAAGACCGTGAGCAGATCATTCAGCTCTTCCAGGAAATCGTTCCCAGCTACCAGGGCGAAGCCAAGCGAATTAATCTGTAATTGTAGAAGGACGAGGGAATGCTCGACATCAAGTACATCAGGGAAAATCCTGACAGCGTAAAGCAGGGAGTCGCGAACAAGAACAGCAAAATCGATATCGACAAAATCATCGATCTCGATCGCGAGCGCCGCGATATCGTGACCGGTATGGAGGCTCTGCGCGAGAAACGCAATAAAGCCTCCGGCGAAATCGCCGTGATGAAAAAGAACAAGCAGGATGCCACTGCGCAGATTGCCGCGATGAAAGCAGTCGGAGACCAGATTAGCACGGACGAAGAGCGTCTGCGCGTGGTTGAAGAAGAATTGGGCCAGATGTTGCTAATGGTACCGAATCTTCCGCACGAGACAACCCCTGTTGGTCGCGATGAGTCGGCTAACGTTGAGATTCGACAGTGGGGAAGCAAGCCGAAGTTTGACTTCACGCCGCAGGCGCACTGGGATATTGGTACGAAGCTGGGAATGTTTGATTTTGAACGCGGCGCCAAGATTTCCGGTTCGGGATTTATTCTTTACACTAATGCAGGCGCCTTGCTTGAACGCGCTCTAATAAACTTCTTTCTCGATGTTCATGTCACCCGCCACGGCTACACGGAAGTGTTCCCTCCGTTCATGGTCAATACCCAGACGATGACCGGAACCGGGCAGTTGCCGAAAATGGCGGAAGATATGTACCAACTCAACGACCAAACAATGTGGTTGGTGCCGACTGCAGAAGTGCCGGTGACAAACATCTATGCGAACGAGATTCTTGCTCCGACAGATGTGCCGAAGTATATGGTTGCTTATACACCGTGTTTCCGACGCGAAGCCGGCGCCGCCGGGAAGGACACGCGCGGTCTGATCCGTGTACACCAATTTGACAAGGTTGAGATGGTGCGAATTGTCCGGCCGGAAGTATCCTATCAAGAACTGGACACGATTACCGGTCACGCCGAAAGCATTCTGCAATTGCTCGGACTGCATTACCGGGTCGTGGAATTGGCGTCCGGCGACATTTCGTTTGCCGCGACCAAGTGTTACGATCTGGAAGTATGGGCGCCGGGAGTCGGAAAGTACCTTGAGGTATCATCGTGCTCCAATTTCAGTGATTTCCAGGCACGCCGGATGAATCTCCGATACCGCCCCGCAGAAGGGGAGAAGCCGGTATTCCCGCATACGCTGAACGGTTCAGGTTTGGCCCTGCCGCGTACCGTTATTGCAATAATTGAGAACTATCAGACGGCCGATGGTAAAATAGTTGTGCCAGAAGTACTGCGTCCCTATATGAGAGGACTTGAAGTTATCGGATGAGGCTGACATCCCTGAAAAATCAAGGCGGATTCACATCCATGCCGGGCGTCTTCAAAGCGTTCATCTTCTTCGGGACGATCGCCATTGCCGCCTTGTTCATGATTTACACGCAGTTTCTAATCAACGGACTGCAGGAGAATATCAAGCGCGATGTGCGCATGTGGGCCAAGCTGTGGGAGTTGGCGGGCGCGGAAGATTCCTCGCCACGCGTGAACGCGGTGGTCTTTGAAGAGATCATTCAAAAGGCGTACTTCCCGATTATCGTTACAGATCATCACCGCAATCCGGTACTGTGGGCGCGCATACCGGGAATCGAAGATACCGATACTTCGCAGGCGGCACTGAAGACCATCGACGAGTATCGCGAACGGATGTTGCGGGAGAACGGCGAGACGCCGGTCGCCTGGAACGGCCAGATCATTCAGTACATTCTCTATGATTACCCGCCGCTGGTGCGGCAATTGCAGTTGATGCCAATTATCGAAATAGCAGTGGTTGGTGTATTCTTGATCGTTGGATTCGTTGGATTCCGGAATATCCAGCGCGCCGAACAGCGGAATATTTGGGTAGGGATGGCAAAGGAAACAGCACATCAGCTCGGTACGCCATTGACCTCGCTGATGGGGTGGCTCGAAGTAATCGAAACTGACATGAAGGAAGGCAGGTTGAAGTCGGCAGACAATTCTGCCGGCCAACTCGACAATGTCATCGCCAAAATGCGTAATGACGTTCAGCGACTCGACCGGGTCGCGAATCGATTCGGGCAGATAGGATCGATACCGGAAACGACATTGCACCACATCAATCCGCTGATTCAGGAAGTGGTCAATTACTACTGCCAGCGATTGCCGCACGCCGGGAAAGGAATTACGCTGCGCTTTGAACCGGAAGTGAACCTGCAAGCGAAGGTCAATCCTGAACTCTTCACATGGGTAATCGAGAATCTGATCAAGAATAGCCTGCAATCGTGTGATCAGAAGAGCGGGGAGATAGTCCTGCGGGCGATGTCTGAACCGACGAACCAGAAGATTATCATTACCGTGACCGACAATGGGGCGGGAATTCCCCAGAAGGCGCAAAAGAAGATATTCGAGACGGGGTTTACGACGAAAAAACGCGGTTGGGGTCTCGGATTGACTCTGGCGCGACGTATCATTCAGGAATACCACAATGGTCGGATCGAGCTGAAAGAATCGATTCCGAATCAGAGAACTACTTTCCAGATAACCCTGGCCTCTGCCGAGTCTGACAACAATGAGAAAGGACAAGCTTAGTGAGTAACGACGTCAAGAGAGTCCTGTGGGTCGATGACGAAATCGACCTGCTGGAATCGCATCGAATCATTCTCGAAGGCAAAGGCTTTCAGATCACACCGGTGGCATCTGGAGAGGACGCACTGGTTGAAGTTGGCAAGCATACCTTCGATCTGATTCTCCTTGACGAGATGATGCCCGGCATGGATGGTTTGACGACGCTGGAAGAAATCAAGAAGGTCAAGCCCTATATTCCGGTGGTGATGGTAACCAAGTCTGAAGAAGAACATTTGATGAACCAGGCTATCGGCAAGAACATAGCCGAATATCTGGTGAAGCCCGTAAACCCTTCACAAGTACTTGCAGTTGCCAAGAAAATCCTCGATGCCAAACGGCTGCAAGGCGATGCGGCAACCCGCGACTACGTCCAAAAACTCAATCAACTGAGAAGCAAGCTCTATGGCCCGATGGCGCCCGAGGACTGGGTCGAGGTTCATCGCCAGCTATCACAGTGGGACGTCGACTTCGACAAGATTAATGACGACGGTTTGCGCCAGAGCCATCTTTCGCAGAAGCGTGAATATAATATTGAGTTCTATCGCTACATCGAACGAGAATACCCGCGCTGGCTGAAGAGTGGGAATGGGCCGGTGCTTTCGCCGGACGTATTCAAGACCTTCGTAGCTCCTCATGTAAATGACAAGAAGACAACGTTCTTCATCATCGTCGACTGCATGCGCCTTGATCAGTGGATGGTGTTGGAGCCGATCATTGCGGAGTACTTGGACATCAGTTTGGATTATTACTATTCAATAATCCCGACCGCGACACCTTTTGCCCGAAATTCAATTTTCTCCGGAATGTATCCTGATGAGCTTGCAAAAGTGAAACCGGAAATCTGGGAGGGTGGAACAGCCGACGAGCGGAGCCTCAACCGGTTTGAAGATACATTATTGGTAGATCAATACAAGCGGCTCAAACTGAAGGCGCCGGGAGAACCAAAGTATTTCAAGATGAGCGACATGAAAGAAGATGAAGGTTTCATCAAGCGCCTTTCGAGCCATCAAAATGCGCCGGTGCTGGCGGTCGTCTTCAATTTCCTTGATATTCTAGTCCATGGCCGCTCGCAGTCGCGTGCACTGCAACAGATCTCTCCTGACGAGGCTGCGTTCCGGTCATTGATTCTTTCTTGGTTCAGCCATTCGACGCTGTTTGACATTATCAAACATGTTGCCGCAACGGGAGCAACGTGCGTAATCACTTCCGACCACGGTTCAATTCTTGGAACGCGCGGCACGGTCGCCTATGGAAAAAAGGATACCTCGACGAATCTGCGATACAAATACGGCGATAATCTCAATTGCGATCCGAAAGAGGCGATGTTGATCAAGAATCCCGATATGTATCGCTTGCCACGATTCAATCTGGCGACGACCTATCTGATCGCGAGCGAAGATTTTTACTTTGTTTACCCAACCAACTACAACGAATACAATCGTCAATTCCAGAACAGCTTTCAACATGGCGGTATTACCCTGGAAGAGATGATCGTGCCGGTGGCGACCCTTCGACCGAAAAAATAGATGTCGCAACAGAGCTACGTAACGAATTCTGAAGCCGAGACAACTGCGGTAGCGCGGGAGTTGGCCGCGCAATTGCAGTCGGGCGATGTGGTGTTGTTCTATGGTTCGCTAGGGGCGGGCAAAACGGCGTTTATTCGCGGGGTGCTCGAATATTTTGATCCACGCGTCGAAGTCACTTCACCGACTTACACTCTGGTCAACGTTTATCCTACAAAACCGCAGATTTTCCATTTTGATCTTTATCGCCTGCGCGACGAAAACGATTTGCTCGATTTGGGGTTCGACGAGTATCTTGATTCCGGCGGCATCGTACTGGTCGAGTGGGCGGAAAAATGCGGCCGTTTCAGACCGGCAGCGGGATATACTGTCATTTTGGAGATCGAGGGCGAGACAACGAGAACGATTACGATAGGTCGGGTTGACGATGATAGTCCTGGCGCTTGATACGGCCAGTGACCGCCTGCTGGCGGGGATCGCCAACGACAAGCAGATATTGGCAGACTTTTCCGGGCCGGCCGATCGATCGCATTCCGAGAGGGTAATTGCGACTCTTGACAGCCTGCTCAAGAAGGCTGATATTGCTCCATCCGAACTCGACGCTCTGGCGGTTGCCGTCGGACCGGGATCATTTACCGGCCTTCGGGTGGGAATTGCCACCGTCCTGGGATTGGCGCAGGCGTGGCATAAACCAATTCTCTCGGCGGGTAATATGCGATTGGCCAGGCTGTTCTTTTCCGGACGCAATCTTGACCCAGTCGTGGTTACGCATTGCCGCGGTGAGGAGTTTTATCTGTCGAAGTCCGGAGAAAGTGTGGAGATTATTTCCAGCCAAGCGGCTGTCGCAAACTTTGGTGGTCGACTCTTTGGCGGCTATGGCGCGGAGAGACTTGCCGCACTCGCCGAGAAGAGTGCGCAGACCATATCAATGGTTGATCCGATAACTTGGAGTGGCGGAGATTTTGCTCTAATGGTCGCACGCAGCCCGGCGAATTTCAAAGCGCTCGACCCGGCGAATCTTGATGTCAACTATGTGTTGAAGTCGCAGCCGGAGCAAAAGCGTGATTTAGTGCGCGAGTCGATATCGGTAGGAGACCTCAAGCACGATGATTTGTCCGACGTCATGCAGATCGAGAGGGAAGCTTTTTCCGATCCGTGGGATGAGCAGAACTTTGCAGCCGATATTGAGAACGATCACGTGATCGTCCTGGCAGCTCGCGAGTCCAACGTCTGCGTCGGTTATTTGAGTTGCATTGCTCTTGATGATTATGGTTATGTTGCCAATGTTGCCGTCGACGGCGAGTACCGCTCTAAGGGAGTCGGAAAAGCGCTGATGGACGAGTTGAGTAAACGCCTGGTTAAACGCGGAATTCGTGACATTGTCCTGGATGTTCGGGTTTCGAATTCACGCGCCATCGGGTTTTATGAAAAGTACGGCTTTGGCGTCATTACGCGGCGCAAAGGCTTCTATTCGACACCGCCGGAGGACTCATTCACTATGTTGAAGAGTTTGGAAGAATGACTATGGAATGGTTTAAACGTAAACCGGCGCCCCCGCCGACTGAACGCAAGGAAATCCCGGATGGGTTGTGGACGAAGTGTAATTCGTGCGGCGAGATTATCTATGTTCGCGAATTAGAGAAGGATCTCTGGGTTTGCCGTACCTGTTCATTTCACTTTCGCATTCGATCCACCGACTATATGGACATACTCCTCGATGCCGACTCATTCACGGAATATGACGTCGGATTGTTGTCGCTTGACCCGCTCCAGTTCAAGGATTCGAAGAAGTATCCTGACCGCATTGCCGAAGCGCGCAAGAAGACCGGACGCAATGATGCCGTAATTGCCGGTATTGGTGCCATCGACGGCCGGCAAGTATCGTTTGCGATTATGGACTTCTCGTTCGTCGGGGGAAGTATGGGCAGCGTAGTCGGTGAGAAGATCGCCCGTGCCATTGAGCGGTCGCTGGATCGACAGGTGCCGCTGATCATAGTCTCTTGCTCCGGTGGTGCACGCATGCAAGAGGGAATTCTCTCGCTACTGCAGATGGCCAAAACATCGGGATTGCTGGCGCGACTGTCGGAAACGAAAATCCCCTATATCTCCGTATTGACCAATCCGACTACCGCGGGCGTAATGGCAAGCTATGCATCACTGGGAGATGTAATCATCGCCGAGCCGGGCGCATTGCTCGGATTTGCCGGCCGTCGGGTTATCGAACAGACCATCGGCCAGAAACTACCGGAGAATTTCCAGACTTCGGAGTTTTTCAAGGATCACGGATTCCTGGACAAGATTGTGCATCGTCACGAACTGCGCAAAACTGTGGCATTACTTCTGGACTACCTAAGCCAGTAAGCTATGCGCTACGATGACGCGATTAAGTTTATCTACAATCTTGAGCTGTTCGGCATCAAGATGGGCTTGGATAATATTACCCGCTTTCTCGATCATCTCGGGAATCCCCAGGACAGCTTTCAATCGATTCACGTTGCAGGTACAAACGGCAAAGGTTCAGTTTCGTCTTTGTTGTTCTCCGTTCTCTGTAAAGCGGGCTATAAGACAGGCGTCTTTACCTCACCGCATCTGGTGGATTTTCGCGAACGATTCCGCACGGATGCCGGGAACATCGACAAGCGGTCTCTCGCGGAATTCGTCGGACAGAACAAGCAGTTTATCATCGATGCGCGCATAACGTTCTTCGAGATTTCCACGGCATTGGCGTTCTGGTATTTTCGGAAGATGGGCGTGGAAGTCGCTGTCGTCGAGGTCGGCCTGGGCGGGCGTCTGGATGCAACCAACGTCATCAAGCCGAAGGTTTCTGTGATCACGCACATCGACTTTGACCACACAAAAAATCTTGGTCCCACACTTGACCTGATTGCGCGGGAAAAGGCAGGAATAATTAAGAGCGGCGTTCCGTTGGTTACCGGGGAGAAGCGGGCTGAGCTGTTGAATCTGTTCAGGGATACGTGCAAGGAGCGCGGGACAAAGATGTTTCGGTCGGTGAAGATTGCTCGGGATTTTGAGTATACTGCTGCAGGAATGCGATTTAACCTCAAGTTGAACGGCAGCGATGAAAAATTGAGCAGTTCACTGGCTGGAGCGCATCAAATTGACAACATTGGCATTGTTCTAAAGTGCGTAGAACTATTGAACCGTGACAGTCTGCCGGTTAGCGACAAGGCAATTCGCGGCGGGCTGAAGAACTGTCATTGGCCGGCGCGCTTCCAGAAGGTTGCAGCGAAACCGACAATCATTCTCGATGCGGCTCACAATGCCGACGGGACACGGGCGTTAGTGGCTACGTTTAGAAAGGCTTATCCGGCCCGGAAGGCGCTGCTGTTGTGTGGATTTTTGGAGCGACCTGATCTGGACGTGATTATGAAGGAATATGCCCCGATCACGAAACGAGCAGTTTTGACGCGTCCCGATTCAACACGGGCGGCTGAAATCGAAGGCGTCGTCTGGGCTGCGGTTGGAGCAGGAATCGATTTTGACGTCAAGCTGAACATCGGTGAAGCCGTCGATCGGATACTGCAGATTGCCGGCAAGGACGACATAGTCTTGATGAGTGGATCGCACTATACATTAGGCGAAGCGATCAAGCGCCTGCATGCACTTCGCGATCAGGAGCGAATTAAACTCTTAACTGCCGATATTACATTATTGAATGGCTAGACAGGTTCGCAAAAGTAGTGATGAAGCGCCAGAGCGGCCCAATCCGCCTTCCCAGCTCGCCGAGCTGACCGAGGCTAACAAGCGGCTCAAGCGTAAGATCTTCGATCTCTACACGATCTTTGAGATTTCGAAGCACCTCAATTCGGTGTTGAATACCGAGACGCTGCTTGACGGAATAATTCTAACGTGTATCGGTCAGATGGGGGTTAACGGCGCAGCGATATTTATTGTTCGCAGCCACGAAAACGACAATTTGTCACTCGCCAAGACCAAGGGCCTCGCAGTCGAGCCGGCAAAGCAGTTGTTAATCAAAGAAGACAGTCCGGTTTTGCGGTTGATTCAAAGCATGCATGGAAAACCGATGTCATATTCAGAAATTCGCCAACGACTCGGCGATATTGAGGAAGTCAGACTTCTTGAGGCGTTGGAATGCGAATTCTTAATTCCGATGTCCTTGCAGAATCGGGTGCGTGGATTGTTGTCCGTGACCCGCAAGATATCCGGCACCGAGTTTTTTGAAGATGATCTGGAGTTTCTGGCGATCCTTGCCAATCAGCTCTCAGTGGCCGTGGAGAATGCCCGACTGTTTGATTCTGAAAAAGAGGCGCTGGAACGCCTTCGTACCGCCCAACTGCAATTGTTGCAGGCGGAGAAGCTCGCTGCACTGGGTCAGCTATCGGCGCGTGTTGCCCACGAAGTCAACAACCCGCTGGGTATCATCAAAAACTACCTGTTGATGATTCGCGAACAGGAGTCTCAAGATAAGCAGTCGGTCGAATATGTTCAGATTGTAACGGAAGAAGTGGATCGGATTGCCAACATCGTGCGGCAGTTGCTGGATATGTTCAAGCCGCGTCAGGACAGTTTCTCGGATACCGACGTTGAGTCGGTGATCGACGAAACACTGCTGTTGCTGTCGCTTCACGCACAGAAGGGCCGGGTTACGATTAACAAGCAACTTCCGGACCCGTTTCCGCATGTTTACGGCTCGGCAGAACAGCTCAAGCAGGTGTTTCTAAATTTGATGATAAATTCCTGCGATTTCATGCCTTCAGGCGGTAGAATAGATATAGGTGGTGATGTCGATGATCATGTACTCCGGCTTCATTTTACCGACTGGGGCCCCGGCATTGCTCCGGAGAACATAGAGAAAATATGGGAACCATTTTACACCACCAAATCTGCCGGGAAAGGCACCGGATTAGGATTGAGCGTGTGTTACAGCATCGTCAAAGCGCATGGCGGTGAAATCGAAGCCACCAACGTCGCCGGCGCGGGAGCCCGCTTTACAATCACGCTGCCGACGAAAAGATAGAGCATGAGTCTTTCAGATATCCCCAAAGTACTGGTAGTCGATGATGAACAGCGAATGTGCGATTCACTGGATACGCTGTTGACTAAAGCGGGCTATTCGGTGCAGACTGCCGGCGACGGCAAGAAGGCACTGGAGCTTTACGGCAAAGACAACTTCGACCTCGTAATCAGCGATATCAAACTTCCGGAGATGACGGGAATCGAATTGCTTCAGGCCATTCGCAAGGGCGACCCGAATGCGATGGTTATTCTGATGACAGCCTACGCTTCGCTGGATACCGCATTGGCGGCGATTAACATGGGTGCCTATGACTACCTGATGAAGCCGATCGAGTTCACGCAGTTGAAACTGGCGGCCAAGCGGGCACTCGAAAAGCGTGACTTGGAAATAGCGAGACAGAAACTGATGGCGGAACTGCAGGTAAAAAACGATTTGTTGAACCGCCGTATTGCGGAAGTCGATGCACTGTACCAGGCGGGCGTTGTGTTATCGCAATCGCAAGAGCTCAAGCCACTGTTGACGCGAATCATCCGGCTGGCATTGGACGTAATCGGAGCGTCGGTCGGGTCTGTGATGTTGCTCGACGAAATGCGCGGCGAATTGACTGTTTCAGCTTCGGTAGGCATGTCAGAGGAAGTTCGCCAGAAGACGCGCGTCAAGGTCGGTGATTCCATTGCTGGTTATGTTGCCAAGAGTGGTGAAGCGCTGCTGATTCCGGACATCAGTTCCGATCCGCGATTTGCCAAATTCAGTAAGGGAAATTATGAGACCAAGTCGTTGATCTCGGTACCGCTGAAGATCAAGGATCGCGTGCTTGGCGTTCTGAATTTATCGGATCCGCAGCACGGGACGGTGTTTGAGGACAACGATCTGCGGCTTCTGGCGACGTTTGCCTCGCAGGCGGCAATCGCAATCGACGATGCGGAGAACTTTGAACAATTGAGCAAAAAGCTCAACGAATTTGCCGTGCTCTACCAGCTCGCGACCGAAATTACTACCGTCGACAACTCGCAAGATATGACGGATTTGATTTATCGCTCCCTGAAACAGATTATTGATATCGATTTTGCGATGTGGTTGTCGTGGAATGAGCGTTCCGAGACGCTCGTCGTCAACTACTGGGAAGGCTACGGTAAGAAGGATGCCGGTGCCTTGCGGAGCCGGGAAGTCCAACTGAAAGACAAGACTGTGTATTCGGCAGCCGTGCGGACAGTAGCGTTAAAGGGACTGATTAATGAGATTCCATCGCTGCGGGACGCGATTAAGACCTTCGCTTCGGTGCCGATCATCACGAAGGGTGCACTTCACGGATTGTTTTGCCTTGGCTCACGGCAGGCGGATGCGTTTTCAGAGAACGATGAATATATTGCATCGATTGTCGCATCGCAGGCGACTTCGATTTATGAACAGCAGCGTGCCGTGCTAAGTGCGACTCGTTTGATGACGATGGGCAAGATGATGTCGGAGATTTCGCACGATTTGAAGAAGCCGCTGACCAATATTTCAGGAGCCCTGCAAATCATGCGTGAGCGCTGGCCGGAAATCGCCCAGTCCGATGACTTCTTCCAGACTGCCCAGCAGGAGATTCGCCGTCTCGATGAATTGCTCAAGGAACTGCTTAATTTTTCCAATCCGACGAAGTACCAGCTTGAACAAAAGAAGATCGACGATTTGATCAAGCGTGTTATTCGCCTGGTCGAAAATGACCTCAAAAAGCACAAGATCGAGTTTACGCATGAGTTTGAAGACGATGTACCGGGTGTCCTCGTCAACGAGAATGAGATTGTCGAAGTCCTGCTGAATTTGATCATCAACGCTATTGATGCAATGCCCGAAGGGGGGCATCTGGCAATCCGGACGTTTAGCGAAGTTAAGTCCGATAACGGCAGGCACCTCGTTGTGCTTACCATTAAGGATAGCGGAAGCGGAATCGCGCCGGAACATCTGGACCGAATATTCGACCGCTACTTTACGACCAAGGAGTCGGGCACCGGACTGGGGTTAGCGATTTGCGAGCGTATTATCATGGCGCACAATGGCGAAATCAAAGTCGAGAGTTCGCCGGGCAAAGGTACGATCCTCATCATTAAACTGCCGTCAGCTTAGTCTCACTTCACTCACCTTACTGCTTCATTTGTAAATTGCGCGAAGACGCCAATCGTCGTAAGATGATAGCGCTTTATGAAAAACCTTCACGGACATAGGTCATGAGCGGATCAGTACTTCAAGATTTCCTGGTGATCATGGTGGTCGCGGTGACCGTCGTGCTGATCTGCAGCCGATTTCGCATCCCTGTGGTAGTCGGATTTCTGATTACGGGAATTCTTGCCGGGCCTCATGGTTTCAGGTTGGTGGGCAGTGCCGAGGAAGTTTCGAAGATCGCGGATATCGGCGTCGTTCTGCTGTTATTCTCAATCGGTGTCGAAATGTCCCTCAAGGATATGCTGCGCATGAAACGGGTGATCTTCATTGGCGGCCCGTTGCAGGTTGCCGTAACGACCATCATTGTTGCGCCGATCGCGTACTTTTTGGGATTGTCAACTTCTGAAGCAATCATGGTCGGCATGATGGCAGCGTTGAGCAGTACGGCAATTTCGATGAAGTCATATCAAGAGCAGGGGGAGGGGGACAGCCCACACGCCCGTGCCGCAGTGACGATTTCGATCTTCCAGGATATTGCTACGATTCCGATGCTGCTCTCGATTCCGGTACTTATGGGTAGTGCCGCGGGCAACGGCGGTGGCGAGGTATCAAAATTGCTGATCTATGGGTCGGGAATGATCGCTTTCGTCTTCGTTGCATCGCGCTGGGTTGTGCCATTTGTGCTGGAAGCGGTCGCGATGACGCGAAACCGGGAGCTGTTCCTTATTAGCATAGTTCTCATCTGCCTTGGAGTTGCCTGGTTTTCGTCAGTCGTCGGTCTGTCGTTAGCACTGGGAGCATTCCTCGCCGGACTGATCATTTCGGAATCCGACTACAGCCATCATGCACTGGGAAACATCACGCCGTTTCGCGATTTGTTCATCAGTCTGTTCTTTGTTTCGGTCGGTATGTTGCTGGACTTCCGGGTTGTACTCGCGCAACCGCTGTTGATTTTGGCACTGGCCTGCGGCATCGTGTTGCTCAAGGCGATTATTGTCGTTCCAATCTGCTTGCTTATCGGCTATCCGCTGCGGATTGCGGTACTGACCGGTGTCGGGTTGAGCAATGTCGGGGAGTTCGCATTTATCCTGGCTAACGCAGGGTTGGCCGCAGGACTGCTGCAACAGGGAAACTATCAGATATTCCTAGCGGTCTCGGCTGTGACGCTGGCTTCGGCGCCGTTTCTCTTGCGGCTTGCGCCACGATTGTCAATTTGCACAGGTCGATTTGCGAATGTCAGCTTCGGACGCAAAGAATCATTTGTGGCGGAGTCGAGCCGGGAGCAGTTGGTGGACCATCTCATTATTGTCGGTTTTGGAGTCAACGGCAATAATCTCGCCCGGGCTTCGCAAGCGGTTTCGATTCCCTATGTGGTACTTGAGATGAATCCGGAGACGGTCAAGGAGGCGAGAGCGGCGGGGGAACGAATTTATTATGGCGATGCCACACAGGCTTCGATTTGGGAGTCGATCAATATCGCGAAGGCGCGGATGGTAGTAATTGCAATCTCGGATCCGGAAGCTACACGGCGAGCCGTGATGCTGGTGCGAACGCTAAATCAATCGGTGCGCCTCGTTGCCCGGACGCGATATCTTAATGAGATCGACACGCTTTCCCGGCTCGGCGCCGACGAGGTGATACCGGAGGAGTTTGAGACATCGGTGGAAATATTCACGCGTGTGTTGCGCTACTATTTGATACCGGAAGCGGAGATTAACCAAATCGTTCAGGAAGTTCGGTCCGACAACTACGAGATTTTCCGGACGAAGGACTCCGAGTCGGCATTGCAGAGAATCGAGAGCGACTTGTCGCACATGCACATGACAACCCTCAAAGTTGCAGCCGATGCCAAAGTCGTAGGAAAGAGCCTTGCCGGCCTGAAATTGCGATCTGAACACGGGGTGACGGTCCTACTGATAAAACGCGACGGTACCAGCATCGCCAATCCGGACGCCATGACGGTGTTTCAGGCGGGGGATGTGGTTGTCTTGGTTGGCGAAGACCATCACATAGCCGAAGTTACCTATCTCTTTCATTAACAGTGGATTAGTCTGTTTATCTAAAGATAGACTTTCGCTGTATCCTGAGTAATTCCATGGTCTTAGTGAAGAAACATCTTGTGCAATTCGGTGTTTCTCACTTCTTTGCCCGTGCAATTTCTTGCATGAAATCAGCACGAGGTTGCTAAACAATCCAGAAATTCTGCCGACAATGCACAGTACAGGGAGTACCAATGGCAGACGAAAAGACAAAGCTACTAATCATAGATGACGATCCCAAGGTCTCGTGGATATTGCGCGAGGGCTTGAAATCCGAGTACGATATCATGACCGCCAGCGACGGCATTGAGGGGATACAGATTGCCTCAAAAGAAAAGCCGCCGCTGATATTGCTTGATATCAAGATGCCCGGAATGAACGGCCTCGAAGTCCTCAAGAAGCTCAAGAAGGCCGGTTTGCCTTCGGACGTAATCATGCTTTCCGGACAAGGGGAGACCGAGACAGTTGTTGAAGCTGTCCAGTTAGGGGCGTTCTATTTCATCAATAAACCCTTCGATGTTCGCGAAGTTGACCTGCAATTGCAGAAGGCGCTTGAACGCCGCGGTCTGATCATGAAGATCGATGTTATGGAGCAGGCCCTCGTCGCCAAGACGGCGTGGGATGGTTTTATCGGCGATTCCGGGCGGATGATCGAGATCAAAAACCTCATTGAACAGGTTGCGGATAGCGAGCTTTCGGTACTGATTCGCGGTGAATCGGGGACGGGCAAGGAAATTGTGGCACGGATGCTGCACCAACTCTCTTCACGGCGATCGCACCCGTTTATCAAGGTGAATTGTGCGGCAATACCACGGGAGCTTTTGGAAGCTGAACTATTCGGTTACGAGAAAGGCGCCTTCACCGGTGCGCATAAAAATAAGCCGGGGCGGTTTGAGACTGCGAACAAAGGGACGATCTTCCTTGATGAAATTGGCGATATGTCGTTTGAGCTGCAAGCCAAGCTACTCCAAGTGCTGGAGCAGCAAGAGTTCGTAAGAGTCGGAGGAATCGTCAGCATCAAGGTTGACGTACGAATCATTTGCGCCACCAACCGCGATCTCGAACAGGCAATTTACGACCGGCAATTCCGCGACGACTTGTTCTATCGACTGAATGAAATCACGGTTTCGCTCCCATCGCTGCGAGACCGGCTTGAGGATGTGCCGCTGCTGGTAGATCACTTTCTGCGCAAATATGGCGAGGTTTATCATCGGGAGCATGCCCATGTCAGTGCGGCTTGCATGGCGGCCATGAGCGAATACAACTGGCCGGGCAATGTGCGCCAGCTTGAGAATCTGATCAAGCAGTTGGTGGTCAGACAGGATGAAGCAGTTGTTTTTGAGTCGATCCGCAATAGTCCGGATGCACCAACGGCAGAACGTCCAGCCCGTTTGGCCAGAGCCGGGCAGGGGTATACTGCACCACCATCGTCGGCACAGTCGGCAGTAGCGGTCGGGGATGACAAGAATTTTTCCCTAAAAGACCGGCTAAGCAGGACCATCGAGAGCGAAGAGAAGAAGCTGATTGCAGAGGTCCTAAGGAAGACCAATTGGAACCGACGCAAGGCTGCGCAGATCCTGGAAATCTCCTATCGTTCCCTTCTTTATAAAATCAAGGAATACCGACTGAACGAAGTCGAGTAATCCGGCGTTATACCTGTAGGCAAGTGCACTAAATGTGAACAGCGGTGCATAGGCTGGTCGTCATCTTCTGTCCTTTCAGAGATTGCTTGCAAATATTTCAAAAACTTTGTACCAACCAAACTTGTAGACAGGGCGACGAAGTAAGGCGATCGGGCCGAATTGAAGTAGGCAATTAGGGAGTCACGCCTCCGAGTCAGCTCTTGGCATCGTAATTGCTGTTATATGCGGCTGTGGAACAAGTGAATCGACCGAGTGCCGCCGAGACACCTCATGGCAAGAGCAACGGAGTAAACAGCAAAATGACATTAACAAGCGAATATAGTTTTGTTGATCGCACGCGCCAGGAATTGAGCCGGGCGGAACGATACTGCCTGTTTCTCTCGGTGATTCTCATTGATATGAATGATCTTAGCCGTGCGGTTGCCAACCGCAATCTGGGCGAGAAGGTGAACCTTGAGGATGTCTGTCGCGAAGTTGAGAAGAATTTGCGCGGTTCGCTGCGTGCATCAGATATTGTCTCGACCTGCGAGCGCCACCGCATTGGTCTGCTGTTGATGGAGACCTCCCGGAGCGGTCTTGAAGTCGTCAAACGCCGGATCGACGGATTTCTCCGCGACTATCTTCGTGCCGCCCTTCGGCTGCCATTTGATCCCGAAGTGTCAATCAAAGATGCCTCGTTCCCAGAAGAGCCTGATCAGTTTTCGGAGCTGTCCGAGAACTTCGCGCGAAGTCAATCTACTATTTCGACCCAATCGTAGCTAATCGCTTCATTTTTTGTAATCCGCGTATACTTATTTAGAAGATTGCCCCCGCAAGAGCTGCGAGTTTCCGTGTCTCTAAAGAACCGGGAGAACTGCGCCTTTGAAGAAAATGCCGGGAAAGGACACGCTCAACTGAAAGCCGGCGCTTTCAGTTGAAAGGGCGACGGCACTGATTTCAGCGCTGCGTTTCTTGGTAAACATTTTGATGCCGTCAGAGTTCTGGTTCATCAGCGATTTGAAATACCGTTGAAATACCAGGACATCATAGAGGCAACGGACGTTCTTGGTAATTTTGGTTCGCCCATTGAGATGAACAACTTGCGGTAGGGCATCGATCCCCGATTTCAGTTCAAGTTGACGACCAGAGAGATTGGTTGGACGAGTATCAGATTCGAGCAAATGCCTCGGGATTTCAAAACCAAAGATATGACTGCTAAGTGTGCGCGGTATTGGCACCGCCGAGCACTCGATCGCGCGCAAAAGTTCGATCAGATCCGACGACTCGGTCTTTTGGCTGATGTGCTTGTAGACAGTCTCTACTACATCAAGAAGGTCTTCGAGGGATTTGACAAAGTATCTGACGGGCTTTGGATTCCCATACTTACTGATAAGTTTTGCGTCCATCTACTTCGAACCCATCGGCGTGATGTTGTTGATCATAAAGAGCACGGATTCTTTCAGTTCCGGAAGCGGCACCGGTTTATGCACGTAGAGATCACCGGCGAATTGCGAAAAACGAAGATCGTCATCTTGCCGTTCCTTGCCGGTGAGAAAGATGATCGGGATTGCGGCGGTGCGGGCATCGGATTTCAATCGGGAAGCGACCTCGTAGCCATCCATTTCCGGCATCATGATGTCGAGCAAGACGACTTCGGGCTGGTTTGAAGCAATCGATTCCGGGGCTCTTGATGGATCGGAGATTCCGGTGATTTCAAACTCTTCGCCACGGAAGTACTCCACCATGATTTCGACGATTTCCGGCTCATCATCGACGACAAAAATGCGGTGCATCAGTTCCTCGCAATCCCCAGTTAGTAATTCCTGCCCAATTACAGATATCAAGAGTGTCCTGGTTTGAACATCTCGCCAGTTCATGTCATCCGGCATTAGAACACCGGTCATCTACAGTATCGTCAGGAAATCAGGATAATTGACTGGATGAGCGGGGTTACGCCGAGCGTTTCTTGAAGCGCAGAGCTGCGATCGTCAGAACCGAAATCCCGAGGATAAACAGGGGCACGATTTGGTCAAGAAGGCTGAAGAAGCCGCCGCCTTTCAGGAAGATCGAACGGATGATTACGATAAAATAGCGGAGCGGATTCAGGTAGGTTAAGTACTGAATTGAAACAGGCATATTTTCCAGCGGAAATGCGAAGCCGGACAGCAGAATGGCAGGCATCATGAAGAAGAAGGCGCTGATCATAGCCTGCTGCTGGGTGGCGGAGATGGTCGAGATGAGCAGTCCGATGGCCAGTGTCGAGACCATGAAGATCAGAGATGTGAAGAACAGCAAAGTTAAGCTACCGACCAGGGGGACCTTGAAGTAGAACACGGCAACGGTGCAGATGAGTGCGATGTCGACCATTCCGATAAAGGCATAGGGCAGTGCTTTACCGACGATCAATTCACTTGGCCGGATCGGAGTCACGATCAGTTGCTCCATGGTGCCGAATTCCTTTTCGCGCACAATCGCCATTGAGGTCAGCATCAGCGTGACCAGCACCAGAATTTGCACGACCATTGCCGGAACGTTGAAGTTGCGGCTTTCGAGATCCGGGTTGTACCAGATCCGCAGCTTGTTAGTAACGATGCCGGTCGGCCTAAAATGAGCCCCAACGGATACAGCAGCTCGTTGAACAAGAATGTCCTCATTAAAACGCATGATTGCGCCCTGGAGATAGCTGGCGGTAATCGAAGCGCTGTTGGAATTGGCGGCATCAATGGCGGCGCCAAGTTCAACCGGTCGGCCGGAGGCA
>CAUJJY010000234.1 GCA_963205155.1 Candidatus Zixiibacteriota bacterium
GTCGTTTTGCGTGCGTGTAATCTCGAAGCTGTGCAGCCGCGGCTTCTTTGTCTTGGTGAGAATGTCAATCCGGAGATTCGCGTCACGCTTCTTGATGAAGCGGAACGCGTACGAGTAGGCGGTCAGCTGCAAGTGCTGGATGAGTGTTGTCGTATCGTACACCTTCGCCGCTGTTTTTAGTTCAACAACGGTGTCGCCTTCTTCCAGCAGATCGAAGTAGCCTTCGAGCGGCATATCGAGCCGCTCACCGGTTTCCAGATCGACGAGCGGAACACGGAAATTCTGCTCAACGGCTTTCGGTGCTGCCCCTTTGTACCCTTGAATGTAGACGGCGATGAGCTGCCTGCCCAGCGCGAGCAGCGAGTCAAGGTCGTCGCCATTCTTGAAGCGTAGGTCATCGACCGCCTGCGCGTTCATGTCGGCAGCGAAGATCACGGCGACGTCTTCCCACTCGTGGATGTACCCGGCTTGCCGCTCCTTGTGCCACCACTCGAGGGCCGAATGGACAGCGCTCCCTAGGGCGAGCTCTGCTGCCTTGAAGTGCACAGGAAGCTCGTCAATGTAGCGATAACAGTACTTCAGCGGGCACATGAGGTACAGATTGATCTGGGAGACGGAAATGTGGTCGCGCATTAGCTCGGCACTCCTTCCAGACCCACACTAAGGATGTGGTCGATTAGGGTGCTGGCATCTGCCTTGGACGCGTCCTTCAAGGACTCGACGCCGAATGCCCGCTTCAAGAAGTCGTGAGCCTCATCGCCGGTAACGCTGCGCTCGGCAAGCAGGCGAAACAAGTACCGACGCTGGTTCTCCGTCATTGGGTCATTGGCTGGCTCCTGACTTGCTCGATTTCCAGAGTTTTCCGTCGAACCGTTTTCGCCGGCATCTGCTGCCGTCGTTGTCGCACCATTCGTCTTCGCTCCGTTCCCGTTATCCACAGCACCGTTTGCGTAATCGTCGGTGAGCTCTTCGAGCGCGATGACGCCGACGTTGACGGCATCGCGTAGGGCGCGTGCCTTGGCTCTGGTAAACGCCATGCGAATGATGTGGGGAACGATGGTCGCATTGACGTTGCCGGGGTTGGCATCGCCGACCTCGGTGAACACCCCTTTTTCTGTCACCACTTTTGCCATAGAAATCGCGGTCATTTCGTTGGCGGCGGATGGGGCTTGAAGCAGCGTCGTTTCAATTTGTTTCAAGCCTTCCTGGTGGGCTCGATTGAGCAAGCCAGCGTACGTGACAACCTCTTTGGTCGCCACAACCCGGCCTTGGCGGTCTTTGATCTCGATAGTTGTGACCAGGTTGGATTGGGTCTTCATGAGACCTCCTTTCTCGTGTTTGGTTCAGGTTATGTAGTTGGTAACGAACGTGCAGCGCTGGGTGAGGTGAACAAGACAACTGCAAAGGCATCGTACCTGGCCTGCCAAACAGCTCAATGGTCGAAAAGAACATGAATTCCTCGGTGACTGTGGATTACTTGTTGGAGTAGACTGCAAACTATGCAGAACAATGGGCTTTTGATTCTCGGACAGACGAATTACCGGAATATCCGGCGACTCTTCGGCATCAAGCCGGAAGACCGGCGGCGGCATACGTTCCTGCTAGGCAAAACGGGCGTGGGCAAAAGTACGCTGCTACTCAATTGCATAGTGCAGGACATTCAAGCTGGACGCGGTGTCGCGGTTATTGACCCGCACGGCGATCTCGTCGAACACGTCCTCGACCACATCCCTGCCAAGCGCACTAAGGACACCATCTACTTCAATCCCGCCGACAGGGAGTACCCGATTGCCTTCAATGTCCTGTCTAACCCCGATGCAAGGCAGCGGCACCTCGTCGCGTCCGGTGTCGTGCAGGTCTTCAAGAAGATTTGGACTGACTCGTGGGGTCCCCGGCTGGAGTACGTCTTGCGCAATGCGATTCTGGCGCTCCTGGAAGCGCGCGGCAACACCCTGCTTGGTGTGAACCGGCTCCTCGTCGACGACCACTTCCGGGCGCGGATCGTGTCCGGCTTGCAGGATCCGATGCTTCGACACTTCTGGACGGTGGAATTTGAACAGTACCCCAAAGTCTTCCGCACCGAGACTATCTCACCGATTCTGAATAAGGTCGGGCAATTCCTTACTGACCCGGTCGTGCGGAACATTGTCGGGCAGACAAAGACGAAGTTTGACCTGTCGGACGTCTTGGATGCTGGGAAAATACTCCTGCTGAATCTTGCCAAAGGAAAGATTGGTGAAGAGAACTCCGCGCTTTTGGGATCGATGATGATTACGCAGTTGTACTTGGCTGCGTTGCGGCGCGCTTCGGTTCAGGAACACTTACGCTCGGATTACTTCGTCTACATCGACGAGACACATTCATATGCGACGGAAGACTTCCCTGCAATACTCTCAGAGGCGCGGAAGTACCGGCTGGTAATCGCCGGTATGGCAAACCAGTTTCTTGCACAGCTGCCAAAGCAACTGGCTGCATCCATTCTTGGGAACGTGGGAACCTTGATTGCCTTCAACTGTGGATCGGAAGACGCAGCAATTCTCGCCCGCGAATTCTACCCGACCTTTCACGCTGTCGACCTGCAGAGCCTGCCGCAGTACAATGTCTACCTTCGCTTGTCCATCAATGGAAAGACGTCTGAACCGTTCAGCGCCGAGACGTTGCCGCCGCCCGACGCTCTGCAGCCGTCAAATCGCTACAAAATCATCAGCCAATCGCGGCTGCGATATGCTATGCCTCGATCAACGCTAGAACACAAGATCTCTGGATGGATATTAGGTGACAAATTCCCGCCGGCCTAAATTGTCTTGACAGAGCAGTCGCGATCATCCATTATTTGAATTGCTCGTTTCAATTGCCCATAGAATACTAAATTTGACGGAATCCAAATGAAGAGAGATAAATATCTTCGCGCACGTGGCGGTAACGCACGAATTATCGATCTTCTTTGTGGCAAGTGCAACTCCCGAGTGATAAGGTATCAAAAAGACGGTGTGGGCAATTTGCTGAGGTGCTATTTCAACAGAATCGCGCACCCACCCGAACTTCAGCAGCTTAGCCTGTTGCAACCATCGACTAATTTGAGCGCGATACAACCCTTGGTTTGCAAGGCTTGTCGGAGCGTTCTGGGCGTACCGATGAGGCACAGCGATGGTAGACTTGCTTTTCGGCTTTTGAAAGGAACTTACTACAGGAAAATCTCAAAAGGAGACTCGGAATGAAAATTGATTTGGAAGACGTTGCAAAACGGTGCGGTCGCTCGGTGGAAGAGGTACTGGAATTGATACGGCTTGCAAAGGCGTCGATGATCCCATTGGGCAAACAAATTCGCGTGGTTGAGAAGCAGGAAGTCAGATGGCTGATTGTCGCCCGGCAAGGTGTCGGAATCATTCAGACTGAATTCGGCGAATTTCAACAGTTCGATTTCCTTATAGATGACCAGTGGGGTAAGTACTCAGTGCTTTATTACGGTGCCCTTGACGACAATCTGATGCCCGTTTTTGAGCAGAGCGAGCTCCTTCTAATGCGAGTTGATTCGGGCTGCGAAACGGGTCAGATGTTCGGGGACAAGACATGTGAATGTCGCGAGCAATTGCGACTGGCGATTCGCACAGTAGCTGAAAATGGCGGGGGTTTAATTGTGCATATCCCAAGGCAGGATGGGCGGGGGCTGGGCCTGCCGGCAAAGCTCGCTACTCTTCGACTTCAACACCAACTCAAGCTCGACACGGTTGCGGCGGCCAACATCATTGCGCCGGATGGGGTCATTGATATAAGAACCTACGGTGGGGTAATCGGAGTTCTCAAGTTTTTCGAGGTTCCGGAAACCATGATGATTGCTCTGGCAACGAACAACCTGCAAAAAACCCCGGTGTTTGTAGAAAATGGCTACCAAGTCAAGAAATTGGTCCCTATGATCATCGAGCCGACGGAGTTCACCCACCAGCACTTAAAAGCAAAGCAGGACTGCCTTGGTCATATTGGACTGCTAAGCAAAGTGGAATCAACCAGTGTCGATACAGAGCAATCGTAACAGTCTAGCGCTTCTTGGTGAGGCAGTTGAGTCAAACAACTCTGTATTATGTTGCGGGCTCGACCCAGACGTCGGAAGGCTCCCAACTGAGCTTTGCTTCCAGACAAACGGAGCTAAGGCAATCCTAACGTTTCTAAAAGAGATCATTGATATTGCTGCCCAGCATGTCTGTGCGTTTAAGGCCCAAAAAGCATTCTTTGATTGCCACCCTGAAGGTTACTTGCTCCTGTCGGAGACGATCAAGTACGTGCATGACGTATATCCTCACTTGCCGATATTCATTGATGCGAAAATAGGCGATGTAGAGAATACAATGGCCATTTACTTGAAGACGATCCTCGACGACTTAGGCGCTGATGGGGTTGTCGTCAATCCGTACCTCGGTGACTCTGTATTGGGTCCCTTCGCGGAGAGACCGCTAAAGGCCGCTATCGTCACTGTAAGAACAAGCAATCAGTCTGCAGCGTCCATCCAGGATGCGCTAATGTTTGACGGCGAACCGCTTTGGAAACACATACTTGGATCCGTGACGAATCGTTGGAACGATGCCAAGAACATGATACCAGTCATCGCCTCGACTTCCAGCATCGATTTGCGTTCTGTGCGGGCTTCTATTCCAGATGAGATGCCAGTTTTGTTCGCTGGCGTCGGTTCACAAGGCGGAGATGTCTCGCGGCTTTACGATCTAACGAATTCGGACGGTGGAGGCGTTCTTGTGAATATGTCAAGGACGCTACTCTATCCGTACGATCGCGATGATCGTGGTTGGCGAGATGATGTTGAGCGGGCTTTACTGTCCAGCAAGAGATCATTGAATTTTCACAGGAGTCGATCACGCTTACTCCTAATTGCAGGTGTATCAGGAGCTGGAAAATCGACAACCATCAATGAGATTCGAAAGTGTGATGAGCAATTCGAGTATATTTCTCCATTTGTAACGCGACCATTGAGGCCAGGGGAAACTGACAAGATTTCCGTTGGTAACGACACTTTTGACGATTACGTCGCGGGTAATAGGTTTCTTCTGGTGAACGAGCTATACGGAGTTCGATATGGAACTCCGCGAGACTCGATTGAGAGTGCAATTGAAGAAGGAAAAACTCCGATTCTCGACTGGCCAATTGCCAAGGTCAACCTCTTAAAGAGCGCCTTTCCGAATCGGGTATATTGTGTGTACCTGGAGCCAGCAAACATAGAGATCGTACGTGAACGACTCTCGGACGGACGTGATTTTGATCACAGGCGATTAGAATCGGCGATTTTGGAGTTACGTGAATTTAATAAGGGGGTTTACGACCAAGTCATCAATTTCAAATGTGTAAGTGAAGAGAATACGCTGCGTCAAAGCGCACTGCGCATCATCAAAGCGTTTGCTGCGGAAGAGCTCTGAGCCGCGAGCACTACTGTCGCAAGTTGATACTTGCGATGCGGATACTGCACACTTTCTTGACCACTGAACCATCACGAAGTACAAACGCCCTTCGGCGTTCCTTCCTGTACAAACATGGTTGTCCAATGCACTTGCGACAAGCTCGACACCGGAGGTCGCCAACCTCTCGAAGGGATGTCTCTTCCAGTCGACATTCGCTCTTGAGCTGGATAAACCTATCAAAATACAATCGCTTCAGCGGTCCGGGCCCATCTTTCTGGTATAAAGCGATAAAATCGCCACAATCATGGCAGTTGATTTCCAGCACACGTGAGTAGCCACCACGAGACTCTCGGTACTTGTCACGACGAAGAGAGATTGGTTGCATTGCCCTTACCCTATCATGGCTGTGGTTTTCAAACAAGTTTGTCTGGCAAACTACGGGCCTTGAAAAATGTGTACAACGCCAGCTTGCCAATAAGTTTGCAGCCTGTGACATATACCCTCTTGCACAGCCGCTCTGCGGCGACAAACGACAGTAAATCCATACGACTATTGATAATACGCCGTTAGACCTCAATGCAACTGATTTTTTTGGTTTGGGCGGCCTTTGTATTGTTACTTAACAACACCGCCTCCTCTCTAATCGTCGGCAACTCATTATGAATTATTAACCTCAATATTGAATTGGACGGAGCTGAGCGCCGGCATTACAGATCAGTTTCTAGCCCAGCTGTCGCCTGACGCTTGCAACCGTCAAATCGACGTAAGACTATTGCACAATCCCAGCAACGTTGTGCTTCTTATGTGACAGAAGTAAGTGCAAGGTTCGAACGATGGATGCGCAACCGATGATTTGTCACTTTAGTAAGAGTTCCGACACCGACCAAGTGGTACAGCGAGCAGGTATCCCCGATGCCGAGCATCGGGCCGTGGCGCGATAACTGTCGATACGCACTTTAGAGTGTTACTTACTATCCCCAGTCCAGTCCTTCCGCCAAGACTGATAATTGAAATCGTCCCGACCGGTGGTAAGGGCCATGACCATATCCTCGACCATCGACCTCAATTCAGATGTGATCTGACCACCCGAAATGACCTGCATTATGGTCCCCCCTGTTCCCGGCCCGTCTGGTTCGAGGCACTTCCAGTGCCAATCGTATAACTGGGTTACCCTATTCTCAAAGTACTTCCTCGGAGTTGTGTCTTCAAAATGCTTGGGCGAATAGTACTGCGCAAGCATCTCAAGCATGCCCAACAAGGCTTGAATTACTTTGCCGTTGCCTTCACGCATAGTTGCAGTGACCCCGGAATCCCACAACGGCTCGGCGGAATGGTAAGCATTTCGTAGCAGTGTTGGAAGTCCATGAAGCATTTTCAAGTCGAGTTCTAAGCCTGCGGATGACCGTATATCGGTATATGCTTCAGGCTCTTTGCCCTCAGAAAGGACTGCTAAGGAATCCAATTGAACCCGTTCAATTATACGCGGCAGTACCGATGGTCCATGATCCAAGGTGCGCCTATTCAGAACCCTAGCTACCCAATCATCGCGGTAAAGAATGACTTGAATCGAGTCTAGTTTGCGATCGAATCCGCCCTTAATCTGTGTGTCTCTGTGGCAGTCGAAGCAAAGCACTGCCAGATTCAATGATTCGTCGTTCGAATGGTCTCCATCAATGTGGTGGATCTGTACCGGTTTCCCCCGCATTCTGCAAACGCAACACGTGCGATCCGACTCAAAGAGAATGCGCGCAGAAGTGTCCTTTGTCATAACTAAACAGGGTCTCCTCCCTTGGCTCGTTGTCGCTTATCCCAGCCGAAGTAAAGTCACCTTTCAATGTCAATTCGTTGTGAGCCCTCCGTGAACCCGTTCCCTACCGAGACATTAATATACATCGTGTGCGGCGGGAGATACCGAGGCACAGCGCTTTCAGATTTCCCGAAAAGTGAGATTGCGTGCTTGATAGCGTCACAGTCCCCCGTGACTATACCCCGGGCCAAATCCGGTCGCAAGGGATCGGAGTGTGGC
>CAUJJY010000235.1 GCA_963205155.1 Candidatus Zixiibacteriota bacterium
CAAGCGGGCGTTTGCGTGCATCGAGGAGGTTGGTCATGACGAGAAGTTCTTCGATGCGTTTCTTGCTGGCAGTGACATCCAGACCTTTGAGTGCGGCCATGTAATTGAGGAATTCGACGGCGTTGAGATTGGGGTAGACGCCGAATTCCTGCGGGAGATAACCGAGTTCGGCGCGCAGTGATTTCGGATGAGCGAGGATGTCGGCGCCGTTCCAAGACACGGTTCCGGATGTCGGTCGCGTGATGGTGGCGAGGATGCGCATCAGGGTTGATTTGCCGGCGCCGTTGGGGCCGAGCAGGCCGATGATGCCACTTTGCGCCTGAAGGGAAAACTCGCGCAGACCCCAGACTGACCCTGTATATTGTTTGCTAAGGTTTTTGATATCGAGATTCATATATTACGACCCAATTGACGACGTTGTTTTCAATTAGACAACGTAATTCGGATTGCTGTTTCAATTTCGTGACAAACGGAACGAGAAACTTAAGCAAGCTGTTGCTGATGGAGAGAATAAACGCAAGGAATCGAGGATATGAATATGAAATACCATTTGTTGGGACGAAGCGGGCTTCGCGTTTCCGAGATTTCCCTCGGGACGATGACCTTTGGCGAAGAGTGGGGGTGGGGAGCTTCCAGGGAAGAAAGCAAGCGGCAGTTTGATTTGTTTGCCGAGCGGGGCGGGAATTTCATCGACACCGCCAATCGCTACACCGAAGGCACGAGCGAGAAGCTGGTCGGGGAGTTCATCAAGTCGGATCGCGAGAAGTTTGTGCTGGCGACGAAGTATACGCTAAGCATGCGCAAGGGTGATGTGTCGTTTTCCGGCAACAGCCGCAAGAACATGGTGCAGTCGCTGGAGGCGAGTCTGAAGCGATTGGACACGGACTACGTTGACTTGTATTGGCTGCATGCGTGGGATTTCACGACGCAGGTTGATGAAGTGATGCGTTCGCTTGATGATATGGTGAGCGCCGGGAAGGTGCTGTATATCGGCATCTCAGACACACCGGCGTGGATTGTGTCGATGGCGAATACATTGGCAGATTTTCGCGGATGGTCGGCGTTCGCGGCACTGCAGATAGAATATAGTCTGCTTCAGCGGACGCCGGAGCGCGACCTTCTGCCGATGGCGAAGGCGCTTGATTTGGCGGTGACGCCGTGGGGCGCGCTGGGCGGAGGGGCGTTGACGGGCAAGTACAGCCGTGCCAACAATTCGACTGATGTCAAGGGACGTGTTGCGCCGGAGAGTGCGAGGCGGTCGGAGCGGGCGATGAAGATTGCCGCGGTGGTCGATCAGATTGCGGATGAGATCGGCAAGAAGTCATCGCAAGTCGCGTTGAATTGGGTGCGGCAGCGCAATCAGGTGACGGTGCCGATCATCGGTGCGCGGACGGCGGAGCAATTGGGTGAGTCGCTAGATTGTGTGGGATTCGAGTTAACGCCGGAGCAGATGGAGCGGCTTGATCAGGTGAGCGAGATCGAGCTGGGATTCCCGCATGATTTCCTGATGAACAAGCCGATCAGCGACTTAGTTTATAGCGGGTTGGGGCACAGGATACATAATCACAGGAGGTAGGGGGGGACGAGGAATGGGCACACTGCCGCGCATGTGTAAATCTGGCTAATAGTTATTTTCGATCGGTCGACAGATTAACAGAGATCATATTACTCATTACCATGAACGTTGAAAGTTACCGGATGACTTCGAATTCCCAGCCAGATTGGAAAGCACTGTTCGGACGTGTCTTTATGATATTCGCGGCGTTTTTTGTCGCATACATAATCTATTGGATTGCAATGGTCATGACCACGTATGACGGAATGATTTCGCTCATTGTTCAGCCGTTCATGGCGGCTTTGGTCAGCGCAGTTTTTGTGACAGCAGCATTCTTGCTGGGACTCTTCCTGAAGTTGCCTTTCATTCGGACGTTCTGGTATTCTCAAAGACGGTGGGCAATAATCGTTTCGCTAATTGGATTGTCGCTGCTCTGCTTGGGATATAGCCTCGGCCTTCGATCTATCGGAACCAATCCGGACAACGGGACGCAGTTTGAAATGCTTGATCCAGTTGCTGCGGTTATCAGCTATTTTATGGTAGTGTTCGGAATAGTAAATATGCCTGTAAGAATCCCGACGACGAAAGTCACAGCTACAGAGCATTGATAGTTTGCGTTCGTTACCCACAAGCCTAAAAACCATATCCAATTAGACGTCGAGATGTGATTGCGGGCAGAGGAGGACGTCTGCTCTGCTAGAGATTGACCCACCCCGTCTCGAAACCGCAGGCAACTGATTCGAATAGGTGGGTGTTTTGATGTGCGGTTTCGAGCCACCCCTCCGTCGGAGGGGAATAAGGTGTGCAGATGGCGAGCGTAAATGACAATTAAGTTGAATTGAGACGACTGGAAAAGGTAGTGACAGTATGAGTCTTAGTGCGCAACTTGCACGGCACTTGAGAGAAGTTCATTTTGGTGGTAATTGGACTTCGTCAAACCTTAAAGATAATCTGGCAAACGTAAGTTGGCAACAGGCGACCACGAAAGTCGGTTCTCTCAATAGCATTGCGGCTTTGGTTTATCACATGAACTATTTTGTGAAAGCGGTTTTGAATGTAATGCAGGGAAAGCCGCTGGATGCGCACGACAAGTACAGTTTTGATCTTCCGCCGATTCAGTCGAAGGAGGACTGGGACAGTTTGTTGGCGAAGACTTGGGCGGATGCCGAGAACTTAGCGATATTGATTGAGCAGATGCCGGAGAGTAGGCTTTGGGACGACTTTGCGGATGCGAAGTATGGAAATTACTACAGAAATCTGCAGGGGATTATAGAACACTGTCATTACCACTTGGGGCAGGTGGTG
>CAUJJY010000236.1 GCA_963205155.1 Candidatus Zixiibacteriota bacterium
GGTGTCGCTTGACTTGACATGAATCGTTGAAAGTTTGTTCAACCGTTCGCACAGCTTTGCCTGGGTCGCTGAGATCTTCTTCCACTGTGAGACCGGGTCGGCAGTATCGCAATAACCGGCGGAGTATACGAAGTCCTCAAACTCGGTCAGTGACTTCTCCGCCTCTTGCGCATCCGCCTGCGCTGGAAACATTGTTCCACACCAACGCAATGACCCATCGGCTACCCGCCGGAAGAAAATCTCCAAGTACTCCTTGCGCGATTTTTGGTTCATTGCTTGCCGCGCCGAATCTGCATTGGAAAGGAATTTAGTGTTCTCGGAACTCCAGACATGAAGATAGGCGTCCATCATCTTCGCTTCTTCAACGTCAAGTGGGTGCATATACGTCAATTGATCGTCGTTAGCTTCCTTAATCAGAATCTCACCTAGCGGCTCGCAGTTGAACTCGACGTAAGGATACGCGCCCCGCTTCAATGCCAGGGAGTAAACCGCCTTGATCAAAGGCAATGCGTGATACGGTCCGCGGATTTTGAACGAATCGCCTTTCTTGATGCTAAGCGAATAGTCGACCATTACCTCTGCCAATTTTCCGACTCTAGGATCCATAACTTCCTCTATATAATCAAATGGTTCATTCTCGGTATTTCGCCTGCTCAAGATCAAGCAACATCTTCTTCACCTTCAGGCCACCGCCGAATCCCCCCAGCTTTCCATCCGACGTCAGCACCCGGTGGCAGGGAAACACAATTGGTAGCGGATTTCCGGCGCATGCCGTGCCTGCCGCCCGAAACGCATTCGCTGAACCAGCCATCGTGGCGAGCTGCTTATAGCTAATCGTCTGGCCATATTCGACTGTCCGGAGAGCTGTCAACGCCTTGTGCCGGAAACCGTCAGCTTTTAGTTTGACTGGAAAAGAGAACTCCCGCCTGTCTCCTGCGAAGTACTCCTGAAGTTGCTTGACTGCCTCCGGGAAAGCGTCGTCACTTTCTTGAGTACAGCCTTCAAATTGCTTCGGTAGCTTGCCTGCCCCAAACTGGATGTACTCAACGTGGTCTGTACTTCCAACAAGTACGAGCTTTCCGATTGCTGTCTTTATTGTGCGCTTCTTGAACATCTTTGGTTTCTGGCTTCTTCCGCTAAGTAAAATCCCGAGCAGTGTTGCAATATATGTCCTCTTCCATGCAAGTCAAATCACTGTAAAAATACGATTCTTCCGCACCGCTATGTTACTACTTCGAGATTACGGCAGTCAAGCTGCAATGTTTCATGGGCTTACCGAAAATGTCAACAATAGCCTCAACTCCGGCACGATTCTCACTATGTTATGCGTGGGAGGGTGCCGCCAACCTATAATTGGACTGTGGATGTCGTATGTTCTTGAAAGTGAGAACTTTGAAACAAAAAGAGTTGTATAAACGTTGTAATTGAGGAAGATAGCGGCCGATATTGTGGCATAAGGCACGAAACGGCAACTTGATTTGACAACGAACTCCAGTGAATTTAGCATTTTCAGCCCGGAGGAAGAATCTGATGAAAACCGAATTTAGAGTTAAGCTCTACGCCTTGATGCTGGCGATCGTGGCGCTAAGCGTCATCTGGATCGTCGGCTCCGGCGACGCAGCGCAATCAACGCTTCAAAACGCCGTATATGGCAAGGACCTGTTTGCGCAAGCAACCTCAAACCCCGCCGAAATACAACAACCTCCGGTCGATTCGCGCAATCACTCCATCGCGTACTACACCAAAATGATGGCTGATATTGCTTACAAGATTCACTCGCGATACATGGAAGATGTCGATCCCGAGAGTCTCATCGAAGCCGGCATTGAAGGAATGCTATCCAACCTCGATCCCTACAGCGTGGTACTCAAGCCCAAATCATATGAATCCCTGATGGAGAGCACCCACGGCAAGTATGAAGGCGTTGGGATGCAGATTGACCTTCGTGACGACCGCGTCACCATCGTCTCGCCGATGGAAGGCACGCCCGCTTGGCGGATGGGCTTCAAGGCCGGCGACAAAATCATGAAAATTGACACTGTCTCGACAGAAGGCATGAAAACCGATGAAGCTGCGAACCTGATGCGTGGACCTGCCGGTACGAAAGTGAAACTGACCATTCAGCGTCCAGGCATCGATTACCCGATGGAGTACGATGTCGAGCGCGCTGTCATCGAACTCAACTCGGTCCGTTACTATGGACTGGTCGAACCTGGCATCGGCTACGTTAGAATTGACAAATTCGCTGAAACCACCACCGAAGAGCTTGAAAAAGCCATTACGGACATGAAGACCAACATGGGTGTCAAATCCTTGATCTTCGATCTGCGCTCAAACGGCGGTGGCTTGCTTGACCAGGCAATTAGTGTCGCCAATCTCTTCCTCCCCAAAGAAAAACTGGTCGTTTATACACAGGGCAAGTACCCGACCTCACAAAAGAAATATTTCTCACAGAGCGAACCACTCTTTCCCGAAGGTGATCTCGTAGTTCTCGTCAACGGCGGCACCGCCTCGGCATCCGAAATCGTTTCAGGAGCCCTTCAAGATTGGGACCGTGGAGTGATCGTTGGCAATACGACCTTCGGTAAAGGACTTGTTCAGCAGGTATTCGGCGGTCAGAATGGCGAAGCCGCTCTTAAGCTGACCACTGCCAAGTATTACATTCCCTCCGGCCGCTGTATTCAGAAGCCGGAACGTGCCAAAAAGCACATGGAGTCAATGACGGAAGAAGAAGTCATTCTCGAGGAAAAGAACTCCGAACTCGGCGATAGCCGCGAAGTATTCTTTACCAACGCAGGCCGCAAGGTTTACGGCGGCGGTGGCGTCGTTCCCGATGTCGTCGTTGAAGATGAACTGTGGAAACCGATTGAATACAATCTGGTCCGCAAGAATATGTTCTCGGAATATGCCATCGAGTATGCAACGAAGCATAAAGACACTCCCAAGGATTTCGAAGTATCTGATGAGATTGTAAACGACTTCCGCAAATACCTGAAGGAGAAAGCTTTCGATTACAAGACCGGACTCGAGCTGGATCTGGAAAAATTCGAAGCCACTGCCAAAGAGATGGAAAAAAATGATCTCTTTGCGGCCGACATCGCCGAGATGAAGCAGTTGATTGAAAAAGAGAAAGTGAAAGACTTCGATGCTTCAATCGACTACATTCGCCAGTCCATCAAACGCGAAATCCTTCGCAGCGAGTATGGTGAACGCGGTATCTACGAACAGATCACCATGAAAGAAGATAAGCACGTCAAGCAGGCGCTTGAGCTCTTAAAGAACAAGGCCAAGTACGGCACCTTGCTCAAGCCGAGCAAGAAGGACGAAGACAAAGGTTAATCTGCCCGACTTTGACACGACAAGGCGGTCGCATGTTGCGACCGCCTTTTTTGTTGTGAACTGATTCCTCCAATAAACGACAGGAAACGGGTATCTGTTTTGTATAGGTTTACTTGACACTGCGGATTGAACTCATAGATTCGCAAGTACTCGACTTCACGGAGGTATGGATTGAAGCGCACAGGGAATGTATATTGCGCCGTCATCGTCGTTTTAATTGCCGGCGTATTCACGACAGTCGCATTGTCGCAAAACAGTGACAAGTCAACACCTGCCAGGGGTGGCCGCTCAATCGCCTATTACACCAAAATCATTTCCGACATCGCCCTGTCAATTCGCGAAAATTACATGGACGATGTAAATCTTGATGAGCTCTTCAATTCGAGTTTTGAAGGAATGCTCGCAAATCTCGACCCCTACAGCGTGTTGTTGCGCCGCGATGACTATGAAGCGTTGCGCGAAGCAGCTTCCGGCCGCTACGAGGGCATCGGCATCGACATCGACTATCGCGACGGCGAAGTCACAATCATTACGCCTCTCGAGGGCGCACCGGCATCAAAACTCGGACTGCGCCCGGGTGACAAGATCGTCAAGATTGAAGGTCGGATTGTCTCGAGACTGACCAATTCCGAGTTCAATGCCCTGGCGCGCGGCAAGGCCGGCACCACGGTTCGAATAACTGTCGAGCGTCCCGGTGTTGCCAATCCAATGGATTACGTTGTTGAGCGGGCTGTCGTCGAATTACATCCAGTCAAATACTCCGGTATGCTTGACCAGTCGCTCGGCTATGTGCGAATCTCCAAATTCGCCGAGAAGGCCGGCGACGAGTTCCAAACAGCTTTGCGCGACCTAAAAAGCCGGGGTTGCCAGTCGCTCATTCTCGACCTGCGCTCCAACGGCGGCGGCTTAATGGACCAAGCAATCTCGGTCGTGAGTCAATTCATACCAAAAGAAAAGCTCGTAGTTTACACGAAGGGCCAGTCCCAATCAACCCAGCGGCGGTATCTTTCCACTGGCGACCCAATCTTCCCCGAAGGTAACCTTGTTGTCTTAGTTGACAGCGGAACCGCGTCGGCCGCCGAAATCGTCTCTGGAGCCGTTCAGGACTGGGATCGCGGCGTTATCATGGGTACTGTGACCTACGGTAAAGGTCTGGTCCAAAACGTCTTTGAGTGGGAGAATTCGGATTACGCACTGAAATTGACGACTTCGAAATATTACATCCCTTCAGGCCGCTCGATTCAAAGACCAGAGCGTTCACACAAGAACGGAGCCCTCGACAAAGAACTCGGACAGGCCAATAATCAGGATACAAAGGCGTTCAAAACCAATAACGGCCGCAAGGTGTTTGGCGGCGGCGGAATAACTCCCGATGTGCCTGTTTCGAGAAAAGGGCTTCTCCCTCTCGAACACAATCTCTCGCGCGAGAATCTCTTCTTCCAATTTGCCATCGACTATACCGCGAGAGTTAAGTCGATTCCTCGCGACTTCCCGGTGACCGATGAAATGATTCGCGATTTCCGAGCGTTCGTGAAGTCCAAAGATTTTGTCTACAAAAGCAGTTCAGAAGAATTGCTGGCCAATCTCGAATCCGCAGTTGCTGCCGAAGGCAAAGCAAAATCCTTCACGACGGAAATCGAAGCTCTGCGCAAAGCTATCGAACGGGAAAAGGACCAGGATTTCGAGCGCGGCCGCGAATTCATTCGATCAGCACTACGGCGGGAAATTCTGTATATTAAGTTTGGCGACTCGGCGGTCTACGAAGAAATCATCACCAAGGAAGACCCTGCTGTACGCCAGGCAATGGATCTACTCAAGGACCGCGGTAAGTATAACGCGCTGTTGAAGGGCTAGGCCCAAGCTGTATAAAAGCATCGCCAAGTACTATGACTTACTCGGCTGGAACGAGTTCCACGACATCGCTCTGCCGCGTCTCAAACCCTTGCTGATCAAACACCGGGTCCGGTCTTATCTTGACCTTGCTTGCGGCACCGGCTCACTTGCCTTCACAGTGGCCCGCATGGGAATCGAAGTCGTCGGCCTCGACCGCTCACAGGAGATGCTGGCAATGGCAAACGCCCGCCTGCGACACTTCGGTGCCAAAATGAAGCCGGAATTCATAAAGCGCGACATGGCACGCTATAATCTGCATCGACAGTTTGACGCCGTCGGCTGCTTCTTTGATGCCGCCAATCACATTGTCGATCCGACACAGTTCGCCGAGTTTATCCGGATGGCGTCGCTCCATGTCAAACCGGGCGGCTTCTTTATTTTTGACGTCAATACTGCCATCGGACTTGGACGCTGGGATGCCGTTCTCTTTACCAAACAGGGCGAGCACGCAGTCCTCATGAAAGGCAAATATGACCGCCGTGAGCGACTCGCCGCAATCACGATTCACGGCTATGTGCGTTCATCCGGTGGCATTGACCGCTTCAAAGAGACGTTTTACGAGCGCGGATATCCCCACAAGGATATCGTCGCATTATTGCGCAAGAACGGTTTTTCTAAAATCACTGCGACTCCGCAAAAAAGCGAACAGACTCTAAAGACAGCCTTGCGGGTGTTCTACCTCGCGTACAAGTCTTAACCAGAGGGGTATTCGGCAATGAAGAATTTCACTGAACAAGAATTGGTACTTAGCAGTCAAGCTGTATTGGCTCACTCATACTCTCCCTACTCGAAATTCAAAGTCGGCGCGGCGTTGGAGACTGCCCGGTTCATCTATGTTGGAACCAACATCGAAAACCGTTCCTTTGGACTCACTGTTTGCGCCGAACGCGTTGCCGTCTTTTCAGCGGTTGCCAATCGCGACCGCAAGTTCCGTCGCATGGCGCTATCTTCGGCTACCAAGGACTTCATTACACCCTGCGGAGCCTGCCTGCAGGTTTTGTCAGAATTCTGCGAAGATCTGCCCATCCTCTTGGTAAACTGTGATGGCAAGATCAAAAAGACAACGCTCAAGAAGCTCTATCCTTCTCCGTTTGTCCTAAAAAAGTGATACCATTCCGACAATAAACGCATAGCTTTCGTCAAGGGTGGCTCATGAGGTAACTAATGTCTGAACGCGACAACAACCGCGATTTTCGCAACCGCATTCGCAACGATATCGATCTCGCCAGTTATATCGATGCCGCCGTCCTCAAAACCGAATCTTCCGCCGGCGATATCGAAAATATGTGCGCCGGATAAATTGAGTGTCATTACAAGGAAATGTTTGTTAATCCCAGTTGCACAGCCATGTGTGCGCGTCGACTGAAAGGATCAGGAGTCAGACTCGGCTCTGTCGCCGGGTTCCCGCTCGGCGCAACAACTACCGAAGTAAAGATCTTCGAGGGCCAGGAAGGCGAAAATCACGGCGCCGACGAAATCGACATGGTTGCCAATGTCGGCTCGATCAAATCGGGGAACTGGGCACTCTACGAGAAAGACGTTAGTGGCGTCCGCAATGCACTCTCACGCCAGACAACCCTGAAGGTAATTCTCGAATGCACGCTTCTCTCGCGTGAGGAAAAAATCACCGCCGCCACCATCGCCGCCGACTGCGGTGTCGATTTCGTCAAGACTTCAACTGGTATGTTCGGCCAGGCAACTGTCGAAGACGTCGCTCTGCTTTTCGAGACAGTCGGTAACCGAATCGCCGTCAAAGCTTCCGGCGGTATCCGCACCTTGTCGCAGGCTCTGGCTATGATCGAAGCCGGTGCCTCGCGCATTGGCACATCTTCCGGGGTGGCAATCATCAGTGAACTTCGCAATCGCTCATGAAATCAATCTATGAGATAATCGCGGTAAAGCGCGATGGCCAAGAGCTTGACGCCTCTGAAATCAAGCGAATGGTCGATCTGTACACGTCGGGCAAGGTTGCAGACTATCAGATGTCTTCCCTCCTCATGGCGTCGTTCATCAATGGCCTAAATACATCGGAAACATCTGCTCTCACCCAGGCGATGCTCTCCTCCGGCAAAACAGTGCAGGTTAAGGGTCTTGATCGCCCGCTCATTGACAAGCACTCCACCGGCGGAGTCGGAGACAAGCTATCGCTGACGCTCTCTCCCCTGCTGGCTCAATGCGGCATCGCGGTCGGCATGTTTTCTGGGCGCGGTCTTGGACACACCGGAGGCACCCTCGACAAGCTTGAAGCAATACCAGGCATGCAGGTCTTTCATTCAACCGCGAATTTTGGGAAGCTTCTCAAGACACACCATTGGGCGATTACCGGCCAGACCGCACAGATTGCCCCTGCCGATAAGAAAGTCTATGCCCTGCGCGATGCCAGCGGAACTGTGGAGTCGATTCCCCTAATTGTTGCGAGCATCATGTCTAAGAAGCTGGCACTTAAGTCAGACGGCATCGTATTTGACGTCAAGAGCGGATCCGGTGCTTTCATGAAATCAACTCGCCATGCACAGCAGCTGGCAAAGACCTTGCTCGATGTCTCAAATGAATACAAACTGCCGGCCCGTGCTCTGATCACAAACATGAATGAACCGACCGGCCGGATGATCGGTAACTACCTTGAAATCATGGAGACTGTTGAAGTCCTGCAAGGCTCCGGCCCGGCAGACACCATCGAACTAACGCTGGAATTGGGTGCTTCAATGCTTGCTGTTTCCGGTGTTGAGACGTCTCGCTCAACTGCGATGCGCTTGATGAAAACCGCACTGCGTTCCGGCTCCGCTTACGAGTCCTGGTGCCGGTATATTTCTGCTTGTGGCGGTAACGTCAAAATATTTGAACACCCCGAACGAATGATGAAGCCGGCCCATAAGTCAATTGTAAATTCACCAAAATCCGGCTATATTAGCGCCATCGATACCGGTAGACTCGGTTTCCTCGCAGTTCGCTTGGGCGCCGGTCGTCAAAATGTCAGTGACAAGATCGACTACCTTGCGGGCATCGAAATGCTCGCGAAGCTGGGAGCCAAAGTCACCACCGGCGAGCCAATCACCGTAGGCTATGCGCGGTATAAGTCAAGATTGGCTGGATTCACCGCAGATTTCTTGGATTGTGTGACTATCAGCGATCAAATCCCCGGCCAGGAACGGCTGGTATTGAAGCGGTTATGATATGGAGAAGAAAGGCAATCAGCGTCCTTACCTTGGTGTGATGTTTAAGTGCTGCAAAGTCTATAGCCGCATTTACATCAACAAGCAACAGACTGCATTTGTCGGTTGGTGCCCGAAATGCGCCCGTCAGATGCGAGTCAACATTTCACCGGACGGAAGTACTTCGCAATTTTTTGAAATGACATGAAAAGATATAGAGACAAAATTGTCATCGTCCCGCTTGGCGATGTGGATTATTTCCAGATCAACAAGCTGTCCACTGCCCTCTCCAGTCGATTTGGACACAGCGTCGACATCCTGCAGGGTATCAAAGTGCCCAATGAAGCCTATGATGTCATCAAGGGCCAATATTTCTCGACGATGATCCTCCAAAAACTCGAGCTGCTTAAGGCGAGTGAAAAGGAAAAGATCCTCGGTATCATTGAGGACGATATCTACAGTACCCGCCATCATTCCTTGGTGAGCGATGCCGACGCCGTCGGCGGCACTGCCTTGGTCTCCCTGTTTCAACTCAAGCAGCAGTTTTACGGTCTCCCTGATGACGAGAAAATGATCTATCAGCGCCTGGTCAAAGAGGCAACCCGCGTCGTCGGCGCCCTTTTCTCAATCCCCTATTGTCGTAATCCGAAGTGCGTCATGTACAACTCCAGCGAGATGTTTGACATCGACCAGAAAACCGAAAAATTCTGCGACATCTGTAAACGCACCTACATGAAAGTGATGTAGTATGCTTACGGTAAACCAAGTACTCGATCAACTGCGTAACGACACATCCTTTATGGAGAATGTAACGCGTTGGCACGTTCAACCGCCGCGCGATGCTCAA